>CANGFL010000025.1 GCA_947453015.1 Oxalobacteraceae bacterium
CGCTTGCCAAAGCGCGAATTCTTGCGGAAATTGCTGTGCGACTTCTTTGTACATCAATCCTTCAAACACGCCGTAGCACCGTTCACGCAATTGTTCATCAATGATCAAGGGCATCTGATGAACATCAGCCACAGCTTGCGCAGTGAGTTTGGCACGTTGCAAATCACTGGTGTAAATCGCATCGAGTTTTTCAGAGGCCAATGCGGCGCCCAAAGCTTTAGCCTGGCGCAGCCCTTCACTATTCAAAGGAATATCGATATGGCCTTGCATGCGACGCGCACGATTCCAATCTGTTTCGCCGTGACGTATCAACAAAATTTCCATGACTAGCCTAAATGAGTGGGGGGCACATGCAGCCAAAAAGTGACAGGGCCATCATTAATGAGCGCCACCTTCATGTCTGCGCCGAATTGTCCTGTCTCTACCACTGGATGCGCGGTGCGCGCACGACCGACGGCGTAGTCAAACAACTGCCGCGCTACGGCAGGAGGTGCTGCAGGAGTAAACGATGGACGGGTACCAGAGCGTGTATCAGCGGCAAGCGTAAATTGCGGCACTAATAGTACGCCGCCGTTTACTTGCGCCACATTTAAATTCATTTTTCCGTCGGCATCATAAAACACGCGATAGGCCAGTATTTTAGCCAGTAAGGCATCCGCTTCTTTTTCTGTGTCATTACGCTCGGCGCATAAAAAAATAAGTAAGCCTTGGTCGATACGACCAATTAGCTCACCATCGACTCGCACCGAGGCTTCTGAGACTCTCTGTAGCAGAGCAATCAAGACAATGTCACGCGTGCAAATTTACGTTTACCGACCTGCAGTACAAAGCTGCCGGCATCGACTTTCAGTCCTTTGTCACTGATCGTCACTCCATCCATACGCACTCCACCTTGCTCAACCATACGCAAAGCCTCGGACGAGGAAGGACATAAATTCGCTTGCTTTAGCAATTGACCAATACCAAGCGGCGCACCACTAACGGCCACTTCGGGGATCTCGTCGGGAATACCGCCACGCGCACGGTGATCAAAATCTGCCAAGGCATCTTCGGCTGCTTGTCGCGAATGAAAACGTTCCACAATTTCCTGAGCCAACAAGACTTTGATATCACGCGGATTGCGACCGCCCTCAATCTCTTGTTTAAATTTTTCAATCTCAGCCATCGGTCTAAATGACAGCAGCTCGTAATAACGCCACATCATCACATCCGAGATGCTCATCACTTTGGCAAACATGGTGTTACCCGGCTCGGTAATACCGATGTAATTACCTTTTGATTTGGACATTTTTTCAACGCCGTCCAAACCCTCAAGCAAAGGCATCGTCAAAATACATTGCTGTGGTTGACCGTAATCTTTTTGCAGTTCACGTCCCACTAATAAATTAAATTTTTGATCAGTGCCACCGATTTCCAGATCGGATTTAAGCGCGACCGAATCGTATCCCTGCATCAGCGGATACAAAAGTTCATGCACTGAAATAGGCGTCCCTGCTTTAAAGCGTTTAGAAAAATCTTCACGCTCCAAAATTCGTGCAACGGTATAACGCGAAGAGAGTTCTATCATGCCGCGAGCACCGAGTTGATCGCACCATTCGGAGTTATAACGAATCTCCGTACGTGCAGGATCCAGCACTAAACTCGCTTGTGCGAAATAGGTCTTAGCGTTTTGTTCAATTTGTTCGCGTGTCAACGGCGGGCGAGTGATGTTGCGACCTGAGGGATCACCAATCATCGACGTAAAGTCACCAATCAGAAAAATCACCGTGTGACCCAGGTCCTGCAATTGGCGCATCTTGTTCAAGACGACGGTATGACCCAGATGCAAATCAGGCGCAGTGGGATCTAAACCCAGCTTGATGCGAAGTGGTTTGCCACTTTTTTCAGAAGCCGCCAATTTTTGCGCAAACTCTGATTCGATCAGCAATTCATCAACACCGCGCTTAATGATCGCTAGCGCGTTGCGCACTGCATCAGAAATGGGCAATAAAGGGGCCGCTGTTTTTTGGCCGTCGTGGGTGGTCGGTGCTGCTGTGGGTTGGGAATTCATACCTTAATACGTCGTTGAAGTTGCATTTTATTAATAAATTTTTAATTATTTTGCCAGGGTTAGCGTTTGCTATAATGGCGGGCTTCGCCCAAAGGGCTCTGACCATTCTGTGAATTCGCCGGAAACTGGCCAAAAACGACGGATTTTAGCGTATCAAATGAGCCCGACAGACAAATTCTCTATCTTGTTGCTTCAGCTGTGGTCCAAGCTGCGCACCACCCCAAAACGAAAGATGCTTACAGCGACCGCTATGTTGTCGCTGATTGCCTTTGGCGCTGCTGGCGTTGCACCATTGGCGCCGGATGCATCGGATCTGCCAGTCACGCTATTAGTTGAGGAATTGGGCGTCCCCGATCTTACTAGTCAGATTCAATCCCTGCAGACGAGTGCCGACCAGTTTGTTGCCGAAGAACGGGTTCGCCCCGGCGATACCTTGGATGCTTTGCTAGACCGACTAGGTGTCGAGGACCGCAGTGCCAGCTCGTTCATCCGAACAGACACACAAGCCCGCGCACTCGCCAATTTACGACCCGGTCGCCGCATACAGGCGACCGTCACTGCTGAAGGAAAACTCCTATCAGCCAGCACGCTGTTGAATGACAACCGTGATGACATCAAGCGATTAGTAATTCAGCGCTCTGCCGATGGTTTTGTGGCACGACAAGAACCTGCCAAGCTTGAACGTCACATTGAGATGCGTTCAGGTGAAATTCGCTCCTCATTATTTGCTGCCACCGATGCAGCGCAAGTACCCGATGCAATCGCGATGCAAATCGTTGAGATCTTCTCTTCCGATATCGACTTTGCCTCTGACTTGCGCCGCGGTGATCGTTTTCGGGTGATCTTCGAAACGCTGTGGCAAGGCGGCGAACCGATTCATTCGGGTCGCGTACTCGCCGTCGAGTTTTTGAATGATGGCAAAACCCATCAGGCGATCTGGTTCAATGAGGCTGACGCAGGACAAGGTGGCTACTTTGACGCTGATGGTAAAGCGCTGAAAAAAGAATTCCTTAAATCACCGCTGCAATTCTCCCGTGTGACCTCGGGATTTACGATGCGCGTTCATCCGATTTCTGGCATGTGGAAACAGCACAAAGGGATTGATTTCGCAGCGCCGGTTGGCACACCGATTCGAGCGACTGGCGATGGACATATTGATTTCACCGGCCCCCAAGGCGGCTATGGAAACATGGTGGTGGTTAAACACAGCGGTAGCTACTCAACTGCGTATGCACACATGAGTCACATTGCACCCGGCCTAAAGCGCGGTGCTCGCGTGGCGCAAGGTGATGTGATTGGTTATGTCGGTACCAGCGGTTGGTCCACTGGACCCCATCTGCATTACGAATTTCGCGTCAATAATGATGCGCGCGATCCTAAATCCATAGCAGTCCAGCAGGTTCAATCGCTGGCCGGTATACATCTGCAACAATTTCATCTTCATCTAGCCGACATGAAGCATCGCTTCCGACTCTTGTCTGCTAATCTGACGCAGCTGGCTTCTCGTTAATAATTGCGCATTGATATTTTCACGCTGTTAATTACGCATTAATAATTATTCATTGATGCACACCTAATGAAGCATCAATCGCCGGACAAAGCCGATGTCAACTAATCCTCTCTATATAGGCTTGATGTCCGGCACCAGCCTCGATGGAGTGGATGGTGTTCTCACAGCACTCGATGGCGATTTAACGGCCGCCTACCTTCCCTTTACTGCCGAATTAAAACAAGCGCTGCTATCGCTGCAATCAACAGGCGCGGATGAAATTCATCGCGAATCTCTGGCAGCTCAACAGTTAGCTCATGTATATGCGGATTGCGTGCGTGAGTTACTGGCATCAGCGAATATCAAAAGCGATCGGGTAACAGCGATTGGGGCGCATGGCCAAACTATTCGTCACCTACCTAATCAGGGATACACACGTCAACTAAATCAACCCGCGCTTTTGGCTGAATTAACAGGTATTGATGTGATCGCTGATTTTCGTAGTCGTGATATTGCTGCGGGTGGTCAGGGCGCTCCACTTGTACCCGCATTTCATCAAGCAGTGTTTGGTCAAACGGGTCACACACGTGTGGTGGTTAACATTGGTGGCATCAGCAACATCAGCCTACTGAATACCGACAGTAGTGTGAGTGGCTTTGATACCGGGCCCGGCAATGTCTTAATGGATGCGTGGATACACGCACATCAAGGCAAAGCATTTGATTCTGATGGAGTATGGGCTGCAACCGGCAGCGTTAACCAAGCATTACTCAACCATTTGTTGAGCGAACCCTTTTTCTCTGCCCCGCCCCCTAAAAGTACAGGGCGTGATTTGTTTCATCTGACGTGGCTTGAGTCACAGTTGAAGTCATTTCCTGCGCTTCGTGCTGAAGATGTGCAAGCCACACTGGTTGCACTCACCACCCATTCCATTGCCGATGCGATTCAACATCACGCCGCAAATTGTGACGCTGTGTACGTATGTGGTGGCGGCGCGTATAACAGCCAGCTGATGCAATCGCTACAGAAACAATTATCGGTACCGGTGAACAGCACCGATGCATTGGGTATATCGCCCTCACATGTCGAGGCACTTGCCTTTGCCTGGCTAGCAAAACAATTTTGTGAGCGCAAACCAGGCAATCTACCGTCGGTGACGGGCGCAAAAGGAAACCGTATTTTGGGCGCCCTTTATCCCGCCTAACTGCACAACCAAAAAATTATGCAGGCAATAAAAAAGCGCGGAAGTCCGCGCTTTTTGTTTTTGCAGCTAATGAAGAACTACGCTGAGAATGACGATCCGCAGCCGCAAGTGGTAGTGGCATTCGGATTTTTAATCACGAATTGCGCGCCTTCCAGATCATCTTTGTAATCGATCTCAGCGCCCACCAGATATTGGTAGCTCATAGAATCGACTAACAGTTGTACGCCATTTTTAATCATGGCAGTGTCGTCTTCATTGACGATTTCATCAAAGGTGAAACCGTACTGAAAACCTGAGCAACCTCCACCCTGCACAAACACGCGCAGTTTCAAATCAGGGTTACCTTCTTCTTCAATGAGTTGAGCCACTTTATTAGCAGCGCTCTCACTAAAAATAATCGGTGACGGCATTTCGGTCGGTGCGTTCATGTGATGCTCCTGCGATCGTAAAACTAAGTTCCGGGATTATAGCCCTCGGCTACGTTGAGCGCCGAAGGGGCAATAGCTGTTTCAGCCAAAATGTACTTACTGCATCAGGCCAGTTTTAATTCCTGTGCCGCGCCTGGAACCTCGCGTGGAGGAATTCCAGCATGACCAACATCCGGACACAACAGGCCCGTTACGGTCGCGCCAGGCTGCAAGCGCAGCGATTCGTAATGGATATTTCCAATTATGCGCGCTCTCGAGAGTAATTCAACCCTGCCAGTGATATGGAGATTGCCTTCGACCAGCCCATCAATCAGAACATAGTCGGCCCAAACGCCGCCACTAATACGACCTGAGCGGCCCAACACCAAGTGCGCTGGCGCCGTGGCATCTAATTTAATTTCACCTTTGACATGTCCTTTGACATGCCCGTCTATCCTGAGACCGCCCTCAAAAATTACATCGCCTTCTATCCGGCATCCTTGAGCTATCAAGGTATCGATACAGCGCAGCGCATATTTACCTGACATGCATCTCCCACAGCCCACTGTTGAGTTACGGCGTCGAGCATAGACTCTTTAGCCGCAGGGACTTTGGGAATTCGCACCCATCAAGGCAGTATCGGCACCTGACGTAAGCCGGTTGTTTCATCCAAACCAAACATCAGATTCATACATTGCACACCCTGACCTGCGGCACCTTTGACCAAGTTATCTTCTACCACCAAGATCACTAACAAATCGCCGCCGCCGGGGCGATGCACAGCCAGCCTCAGCATATTCGATGCGCGCACCGAACGCGTTTCTGGATGGCTGCCGGCGGGCATAACATCCACGAACGGTGAATCACGATAATGCGATTCATACAGCGCTTGAAAATCTAACGTGCGCGCCTCAGGCAATAACGTTGCGTACAACGTTGAATGAATGCCGCGAATCATAGGTACCAAATGCGGCACAAACGTTAAGCCAATAGGACGACCTGCAATAGCTTCCAATCCCTGGATAGTCTCGGGTAAGTGACGATGACCTTTCACGCCATACGCTTTGAAATTATCTGAAGCCTCCGCTAACAGCGCGTGCACTTCTGCTTTGCGACCTGCACCCGACACACCCGATTTGCAATCTGCAATCAGCGATGATTCATTAATCAATGGCTTGCCCTGAGTAAGTAAAGGAGCAAAACCTAATTGCATCGACGTGGGATAACAACCCGGCAAACCAATTACATGCGCAGCGCGTATCGCATCACGATTAACTTCAGGTAAGCCATACACTGCTTCAGCCAAAATATCTGGGCAGCTGTGCGGCATGCCATACCACTGCTCAAACACTGCCGTGTCTTTCAAACGAAAATCGGCCGCCAGATCAATCACCTTCACACCTGCGGCGAGCAATTCGCGTGCTTGCGCCATCGCCACACCGTGAGGCGTGGCAAAGAAAACGACATCGCATTGATCAAGTCGCGCTTTTTCAGGTGCAGAAAACGCCAGCGAAACATGACCGCGTAACGAGGGGAACATCTCGGCTACTGGCATGCCATCTTCTTTGCGCGACGTAATAGCTACCAACTCGGCCTGTGGATGCGCGGCCAAAATTCGCAGCAATTCCACGCCGGTGTAACCGGTACCACCTACGATGCCAATCTTGATCATCCACACTCTCCTTAAAGCTGCTGCGGCGTCGCCAGATGAATAAATAAAGCTGAATGAAGTTGAAAAAAAACCGTCGGGCACCAACCCGACGGCTTCTGTTCGCAGTTGAAGCGAAAGCTTAACGCTTGGAGAACTGCTTTGCGCGACGAGCTTTGCGCAAACCCACTTTTTTACGTTCAACTTCACGTGCGTCACGAGTCACGAAACCAGCTTTTGACAGCTCAGGCTTTAACGTTGCATCGTAATCAATCAGTGCACGAGTAATACCGTGACGAACGGCACCGGCTTGACCAGATTCACCACCACCATGCACATTCACCATGATGTCGAAGCGATCAAGATTGTTCGTGAGTTCTAAAGGCTGACGAATCACCATCAGACCCGTCTCGCGCGAAAAATACTCGGCCGCTGCTTTGCCATTGACAACGATTTTGCCGCTGCCAGTTTTAATAAATACGCGGGCCACTGCACTCTTGCGACGGCCGGTTCCGTAGTTGTAGTTACCGATCATGTCTATTCCTTAGATTTCGAGTGCCGTGGGTTGCTGGGCGCTGTGCGGGTGGCTGCCATCGGCATAAACCTTCAGCTTCTTGATCATCGCGTAACCGAGTGGGCCTTTGGGCAGCATGCCCTTAACAGCTTTCTCTAACGCGCGACCTGGGTGCTTGCTTTGCATGTCGCGGAAATTCGTTTCGTAAATACCACCTGGATAACCGGTGTGGCGGAAATACTTTTTGTCGAGCGACTTAGCGCCCGTTACACGTAGTTTGTCGGCATTGACTACAACAATGTAATCGCCAGTATCAACGTGCGGTGTGAACTCAGGCTTGTGTTTACCACGCAGTCGGCGCGCCACTTCGCTGGCGACACGTCCGAGGACTTTGTCCGTTGCGTCAATCACAAACCAGTCGCGCTGGACTTCGTGTCCTTTAGCGGAAAAGGTTTTCATGATGAATCCTAAAAAGAATAATGCTCTGATGGTGGTTCTGCGAAATAACACCCTGTTCGCAGACGCAACCTTATTGTGTGTTTTCTCCCTGAGCAAAACTGGAGAACCGAAGATTATAATGTTTTCAATGACTTGGCGTCAATTGACTTACCACTTAGAGGCGAAGGATTTCCATAATAAAGGCGGGGATAAAACCCTTGCGGTTAGCCCATTCTTTTTTGATAAGCAAGCTTACCTGTTGGCCGCCAACTGAAATTTCGCATCATATTGACCTAATCCCAATAAAATAGCGGTCTTTCGGGCCATGTGAGGCCTTGCCGCTGATTCAAACCAATTAATTCAAGAGATCGCACCATGGAATGCACCGTACGTTGGACCGGCTTGTCCGGCATGAGCTTTGTGGCAGAAACCGGCTCCGGCCACCTCGTCACCATGGATGGCGCGCCTGACGGCGGCGGCCGCAATCTCGCCCCGCGCCCTATGGAAGTAGTTTTAGCGGGCACCGGCGGCTGTACTGCCTATGACGTAGTGGTGATTCTGCGAAAGAGCGGCCAAGACATACGTGGCTGCGACGTGACTCTTAAATCTGAACGCGCTGAAAAAGACCCGAAAGTCTTCACCAAAATACACTTTCACTTCACTGTGCGCGGACGTAATTTAAAAGCCAACTTGGTAGAACGCGCCATCAAACTCTCGCATGAAAAATACTGCTCCGCCTCGATCATGATGGAAAAGACTGCCGAGCTGACTCATTCGTTCGAGATCATTGACGACCTACAAGAGGCAGCGCCTTCGCTATAGGCTAAAGCCAGACTGTATTTTCTGCCTAATGGGCCTGATAAATAGCACGATGAAGTTCACAGGTAATACGCTGTACTGGTCATTACTTTTGACACAGCGCGCATGCCGATACGCACCGCTTGAGGCAATTCGGCTGCGCCAAGTTTTTTTGCTGCATCACCATGCTCTATTTCATCGTCGCGCATTTGGGTCACTATTGCTCGCGATCTTGCGTCTTCAGCTGGCAAATCACTTAAATGCCCGTTTAAATGCGCCTCAACTTGACGCTCTGTCTCAACCACAAACCCTAAACTGTGTTGGTCACCAACACGCGCTGCTATTGCTCCCATGGCGAATGCACCCGCGTACCACAAAGGGTTGAACACACTGGGGCGCGCGTTCAGTTCACGCAAGCGCTCAGCCGTCCACGCCAAATGATCTAGCTCTTCATCACCCGCTTGTTTAAATTGCGCTCGCGTGACCTCATCGCGAGCAAACAAAGCCTGAGCTTCATACAAGGCTTGAGCACAGACCTCACCAACATGATTTACGCGCATCAGACCTGCGCTGCGCTTGCGCTCTTCTTCGCTTAACGTCGTTTGAGCAAGTGTGCTCGACGGACTTTTTCGACGCGCGACGGCGACTCCGCTCACCACTCTGAGCGCACTATCAAAAACGCCTATAAACGAATCAATCGGTGATCGAACAGTGGTCATAAGTTGTTATTGTAATAATTTATTCAAATACTGTTGTAATGGGGAGACGAAAAATTATCAAAAGACTCATTAATCAATAAATTACTTTTGCTACAGGACTCAAGTTTTGCTTCAATGCATGCTGACTTCTCGATCCGTTGGTCTTGGAGCATCAATTTCACTGCGAATGCCGGTTTCTGCGTTCGGACAGTGAAAGCGAAACTTTAGCATTACAACACTTTGGAGATTAGATAATGAAAAAAACTCAAGTCGCATTGGCCGCTCTCGCGCTGGTCGCTTCGACAGCTGCTTTGGCTGATGATGTAACGATTTCTGGAAATTTAGATTTCGCTTACCAAAGCTCTAACCACGCATATGATGTTACCAATAACGGTACCAGCGGCAGCGTTAATCGCCTAGCTACTGCCAACATGAGCCCGAACTTTATTATCGTTTCGGCAAATGAAGATTTGGGCGGTGGCAGCAAAATCAATTTCACTGCTCAAAACCTGATTGACCGTAGCGCTTTTAACCCGCTTGGTCTGAAGCTCACGCTATCTGGCGGTTTCGGTGACGTAACCATTGGTAACTGGCTTGACCCTATGTTTTTGGTTCTTGCTCCACACTCTGCTTCAACTGATGGCGGATCAAATATTGGTGGCTTTGTA
>CANGFL010000026.1 GCA_947453015.1 Oxalobacteraceae bacterium
ATACCTATGGCTGAAATCGTGCTCGATTTTTTTGATCGACTGAAATCGATTTCGCGTGGCTATGCCTCGATGGATTATGAATTTAAAGAATATCGCCCCGCTGATGTGGTGAAGGTCGATATGCTGATTAACACCGAGAAGGTCGATGCATTAGCCATTATTGTGCATCGATCAAATAGCCAATATCGCGGTCGCGCCGTTGCAGCAAAAATGCGCGAGCTGATTCCACGGCAGATGTTTGATGTCGCTATTCAAGCCGCGATCGGTTCGAATATTATTTCGCGCGAAAACGTCAAAGCGCTGCGTAAGAACGTGATTGCCAAATGCTACGGCGGTGACATCAGTCGAAAGCGCAAGCTGCTGGAAAAACAAAAAGCCGGTAAGAAACGCATGAAGCAAGTGGGCTCGGTTGAAATACCGCAGGAAGCTTTCCTGGCCATCTTGCAAGTTGAAGATAAATAATGATCGCTAGAACTGACACCTATAAACAGACGCCAACATGACTTTGCAATCCATACTCGGAAACTTTGCGCTGATTCTGTTTCTGCTGACCGTAGTCACAGGCTGTATCTGGGCATTCGATCGTTTTTATCTTGCTCCTATGCGCCACCGTCAGGCGAAAGAATTACTGGATGAATTTGATGCGCGTACTGCACGCTTGACCGAAAGTGGCGTTAAACCCGATCCGGTCGCTCGCGCTGAGCTAGTCGCAAAACTCGAGGGTCAACCTGCCTGGGTGGCCTATACCGGTAGTTTTTTCCCGGTAATCGCCGCCGTGTTTCTTTTCCGCTCGTTTATGTTCGAGCCGTTCAAGATTCCATCCAGTTCCATGGTCCCAACCCTGCAGATTGGTGATCTGATACTGGTAAATAAGTACACCTATGGCATCCGGCTGCCAATTGTTAATAAAAAGGTCATCTCCATTAACAACCCTTCGCGTGGCGATGTAATGGTGTTTAAATTCCCGAAGGATCCTTCACTGGATTACATCAAGCGAGTGGTAGGTATCCCTGGAGATAAAGTCGTTTACAGAAACAAGCGTTTATCGGTGAACGGACAAGATCTGCCTTACGAGAAATTGCCCGATTATCTGGATGAAGAAAGGCTGACTTACTTTACGCATTTGCGCGAGGATTTAACCGGCGTGTCGCATCAGATTCTTAACGATGATCGTTTGCCTGGCTATGTACCTAGCCCCGATGCCTTTCCTCAGCATGAATTGTGCAGCTATAACCTCGAGGGTTTTGAGTGTGTGGTGCCGGCTGGACATTACTTTATGATGGGCGATAATCGTGACAACAGTCTGGATTCGCGCTACTGGGGCTTTGTACCGGACAAAAATATTGTTGGAAAAGCATTTTTTGTTTGGATGAATTTGGGTGACCTTAAGCGTATAGGCCCGTTTAAGTGATGACTGTGCGTGCTAGCTATGCCAAGTTGTACGCCGGCAGGCAAGCTACGCGGGGCTTTTCACTGATAGGTTTTTTGAGTTCACTCTGTTTGTTTGCATTAGCAGGTTTATTGGTGGTACGGGCGGGCCCTAGCGTGTTTGAGTACTGGGCGATTGAAAAAACAATCAAAGCGTCTGCCGCAGTTTCACAAACGCCTGCCGACGTGCGCGAGACCTTCGATAAGTTGGCCTCGACAGGCTATATCGATTCTCTTAAAGGCAAGGATTTAGTCATAAAAGGAGTGGGCGATTCCATGAAAGTCAGCTTCTCTTATGAAAAAAAGATTTACCTGGCTGGCCCTGCCAGCCTGCTGATTGTGTATCGGGGTTCGAGTGGAACCGACCCCGAAGGAAAAACTCCTAACTGATCGCACGGCAAATGGATATCAACGCATTACAAACTCGACTAGGTCACACCTTCAGGAATGCCGCATTACTGCAGCAGGCCCTGACGCACCGAAGTCATAGCAGCCTACATAATGAACGGCTAGAGTTTCTTGGCGACTCAGTGCTTAACTGCGTGATCGCTTCGCTGTTGTTTGATCGCTTCGATAAAATCGATGAAGGTGATCTGTCGCGTCTTCGTGCCAATCTCGTTAAACAACAGTCCTTGTATGAAATTGCTCAGCATTTAGAACTATCGCAATGTCTGAGATTGGGTGAGGGTGAACTTAAGTCCGGTGGTTTTCGTCGCCCATCGATACTCGCAGATACGCTAGAGGCATTGTTCGGTGCGATTTATCTCGATTCAGGATTTGATGTGGCGTACAGCGTGATCAAAGAATTGTACGAACCCATCATTGAAACCGTCGATCCCAAAACCTTGGGCAAAGATGCCAAGACATTGTTACAAGAATATTTGCAGGGAAAAAAATTCTCGCTGCCTCAGTACAACGTCGTTGCCACTCATGGCGCCGCACACAACCAAGAATTTGAAGTCGAATGCTCTATACCCAAGCTAGACATACAAGTGTATGGCACCGGAGGTAGCCGTCGCGCTGGAGAACAAGCGGCTGCACTTTTAGCTTTAGCTGCGGTTCAGGCGGCGCTGGAAAATTCACCAAGCTTGCCCAGAAAATCACGACAACGCACTACGCAACTCAAGCTTGCAGGTATTGCGACGTTTCAGCCCGATGCACCGGCGGATACGCTTGAAAAAAAATCTGACGATACTCGCAAATCCGGTAAGCAGTCGCGCGGCAGCGTTCAGCAAGAGCAGGAAACTCTTTTACCTGACTCAGACGACCCGACTAAACGCGTCACACAAAGCAAATCAGCATGACCGATAACTCTGCTGGACCCGATTTTCGATGTGGTTACATTGCCATTGTCGGCCGACCCAACGTCGGCAAGTCAACATTGATGAACATGCTGATCGGCGCCAAAGTCAGCATTACTTCGCGCAAGGCGCAGACCACTCGCCATCGTATCACCGGCATACAGACCGCTGATAACGCGCAGTTTATTTATATCGATACCCCTGGTTTTCAGACGCGTCACACCAATCCACTCAACAAAACACTCAATCGCACGGTGACGCAATCCTTGCAGGATGTGGATATCGTTTTGTTTGTCGTAGAAGCGGGTGTTTTTGGTGAGGCAGATAAGCAGGTAGTGCAGTTACTGCCCGCCGATGCGACGGTTATTCTTGTAATTAATAAATCCGACAAGCTCAAAGACAAGGGCTTGTTGATGGCGTACGCACAGCAAGTCGCTGCAACGCATAACTTTACTGCCATCGTTCCGGTATCGGCGCGTCAAGGTTTTCAGCTCGATCGTCTTGAAGGCGAAATTCGTCATTATTTGCCTTTGAATAGCCCAGTATTTGATGAAGACGACATTACCGATAGAAGTGAAAAATTTCTTGCTGCAGAAATCGTGCGCGAAAAAGTATTTCGTTTTGTGGGTGATGAACTGCCTTATACCAGTACTGTAGTGATAGAAAAATTTGAACAAGAAGGTCAGTTACGCCGAATTTTTGCCGCTATTTTGGTGGGGCGTGACACACACAAGGCGATGCTGATTGGGCAAAAAGGCGCTCGACTCAAAGAGATTTCCACGCAATCACGCTTAGATATGGAAAAGCTGTTTGGTGGACCGGTCTATCTGGAAATCTGGGTCAAGGTGAAATCGGGTTGGGCCGACAATGAAGCCGGGCTACGTGCCTACGGTTACGAGTGAGGCGCGTGCGATGAATGCACTCGCCGTAACGAGTACTGAAGAGACCTCCGTATCCTCCACGCAGTCGCGCGTTACAAAATCGACCGCGCGTACCAGTAGCAAGATCAAGCCGGTAGAGCGCGAGCATCGCGTTAATAATCAACCCGCGTTTGTGCTGCATAGTTATCCGTACAAAGAAACTAGTTTAATCGTTGAAGTGTTTGCGCGTGATTATGGTCGTGTACCCCTTATGGCAAAAGGCGCCAAACGACCACACTCTCAATTGCGCGGTGTATTGCAAACCTTCCAGCCTTTGCAAGTTGCTTGGACAGGTAAATCTGAAGTGCGCACCATGGTATCGGCCGAATGGGTCGGTGGCTTGCGTCCGTTAGAGCGCTCGGCGCTGTTGTGCGGTTTTTATCTGAATGAATTATTAGTCAAATTATTAGCGCGCGATGATCCTCATGCCGCTTTGTTCGATCATTACGTCGCAGCGCTTAATCAATTAGCGCATGATGAACCTCCCGCCATTGTGTTGCGCAAATTTGAACTGGGCTTGCTGAAAGAAACCGGTGTCGCAGGTAATATCAGTTGCGTAGCTGCTACCGGCCAATCGGTGCTCGCAGAGCAGATGTATGTGATTGATCCTGAGCGTGGCCCACGTGAAGCCACGGTGAGTGACACCATGCCAGTGGTCAACGGAAAAACACTGTTGGATATGGAGGCAGGTAATTACTTCGATACGACGACTCAACAGCAGAGTAAATTTTTGATGCGTTATTTACTGTCACATCATTTGAATGGACTTACGTTGAATACGCGACAGATTTTGATTGATCTACTGCAGCTTTAATTGAATAAAAAACTATGAGCTTTTTGCAACCCCAACATCCTGTGATTGAACTGGGTGTAAATATTGACCATATAGCGACACTGCGGAATGCGCGCGGTACGGTGTACCCCGATCCAGTGCAAGCCGCCATACTGGCTGAACAAGCGGGTGCCGATGTCATCACACTGCACTTGCGTGAAGATCGTCGCCATATACGCGATGCCGATGTTGAAGCTATTCGACCCAAACTAACCACTCGCATGAATCTCGAATCCGCTGTGACGGAAGAGATGATAGAGATCGCATGCCGTATCCGTCCTCAGGATGTTTGCTTAGTACCCGAGCGGCGTAATGAAGTAACGACCGAAGGTGGCTTGGATGTTATTCGTCATTTTGATGATATTCGTGCGGCGATAGAAAAATTAGCGCGGCATGATATTCGCGTCTCGCTCTTTATCGATGCCGATAACGAGCAAATCAAAGCATCAGCCGATGTTGGGGCGCCCGTCATAGAGTTGCATACTGGCCGTTATGCCGATACCGAAGGCGCAGCCCAACAGCATGAGTACGAACGAATTCGTCAAGCGGTAGCGATCGGCGTTACGCATAGGTTGAAAGTGAACGCGGGCCATGGACTGCATTACACCAATGTGCAGGCGATTGCAGAAATCCCGGATATCGCAGAGCTGAATATTGGCCATGCGATTGTGGCGCATGCTGTTTTTGTGGGTTGGGAAAATGCGGTGCGTGAAATGAAGGCCATCATGATTCAGTCGCGACTAAAGGGTAGAAAGAACTGAACGTATGATCGCTGGCATTGGTACTGACATCATTCGCATCGATCGAATAGCCGCAGCGCTGGAGCGTCATGGTGATCGCTTTGCTGAGAAAATTTTAGGTCTGCAAGAACTCGAAAAATACCATCGTCGCAAAGCTAAAGTTGAAGCGCGCGGGATTCGTTTTTTGGCCACTCGGTTTGCTGCCAAAGAAGCGTTTTCTAAAGCTATAGGTTTAGGAATGCGCATGCCCATGACCTGGCGTGCAGCGCAATTTTTAAATGCCCCAAGTGGCCAGCCCATCGTTGTTACTAGTGGCGCACTTACTGTTTTTATGCAGCAGCAAGGTCTAACAGCGCAGGTCACCCTGACCGATGAGGCAGAATACGCCGTTGCGTTCGTCATTGTGGAGAAACTATGAACAAGCAAACTCGCGATCACTCATTTCGTCCACTCGGGCCTGTCATGCTCGATGTGGTGGGGACTACCCTCAACCAAGACGATATTCGTCGCATTCAGCACCCCTTAACCGGTGGCGTGATTTTGTTTGCGCGTAATTACACTAATCGTGAGCAGTTAACCCAATTGTGCAAAGCAATTCACGATGCCCGTCCCGGTGTGTTGATTGCTGTTGATCATGAAGGCGGGCGCGTACAGCGATTCCGCACTGATGGCTTTACGCATTTGCCCGCCATGAAAAAACTGGGCCAGCGCTGGGATGAAGACGTACTTGAATCCTGCAAATTAGCCACTGCGGTGGGCTATGTTTTGGCAACCGAGTTGCGTGCCTGCGGTGTGGATTTATCGTTTACACCCGTGCTCGATTTAGATTATGGCGATTCAGAAGTGATTGGTGATCGTGCGTTTCATCGTGATCCACGAGTGGTCACTATGCTAGCCAAAAACCTTAATCACGGACTCGCTCTAGCAGGTATGGCGAATTGCGGTAAGCATTTTCCGGGTCATGGTTTTGTCGCGGCTGATTCGCATGTAGCGATACCGGTTGATGATCGTCCGTATGCCGATGTCATCAAAGAAGATGCGGCTCCGTATGGTTGGTTAGGTATGAGTCTCTCGGCAGTGATGCCAGCCCATGTGATTTATCCTACATTCGATAAACATCCAGCCGGCTTTTCGAAAAAATGGCTGACTCTGCTGCGCGATAAAATGCAGTTTGAAGGCGTGATCTTCAGCGACGATTTGTCGATGGAAGGCGCTAGCGTAGCGGGCAGTGTGGTTGAAGGTGCGCATGCGGCGTTAGCAGCCGGTTGCGATATGGTTTTGATTTGTAATTCACCCGATAAAGCCGATCAATTACTTGACGGTCTGGATACCCAACGAATTCTTGATGCGAAGCGCTCTGCAGCACGGTTGTCTGCCTTGTTGCCGACAGCGCATGCAGATGATTGGACCACATTGCAGCAAAACGAGACTTATAAAGCGGCTAAAAAACTAGTGAAGACAATCACTTAATTTTCTCCGATGTGAACATCTGTATTCAACGAATATAGATTGCGTTTCAATGACTACTAAAAAAACCACGACTAACGAAGACGCCCCCGATCCCAGAGCGGGATTGCTCGAGGAGATAGGTCAGCTACCGCATCTGCCGGGTGTGTATCGTTATTTTGATGCGCAAGATAAGTTACTGTATGTCGGTAAGGCGCGCGATCTTAAAAAGCGCGTTTCCAGTTATTTTCAAAAAACGCTGGCTAGCCCACGAACGGCCATGATGGTAGAGCGCATCGTGCGCATGGAAACTACCGTCACACGTAGTGAAGCAGAAGCACTGCTGCTAGAAAATAATCTGATTAAAACTCAGCAGCCGCGTTTTAATATTCTTTTTCGGGATGATAAGTCGTATCCCTATCTGAAGCTCTCGGGTGATGCCATTCCGCGCATGGCCTATTACCGTGGAGCGGTGGATAAAAAAAGTCAGTACTTTGGACCTTTTCCCAGTGCATGGGCAGTTAAAGAGTCCATGCAGATACTCCAGAAAATTTTTCTTTTGCGTACCTGTGAAGATTCCGTTTTTCAGAATCGTACTCGCCCTTGTCTTTTACATCAGATCAATCGCTGTAGCGGCCCGTGTGTAAATTTAATATCCAAAGAAGATTACGCGATCGATGTGGATAACGCGGCTCAATTTTTGCGTGGTCGACAAACTGAGTTGATGCAAACGCTAGAGAAAAAAATGCATGCGTATGCCGAAGAGCTCAAATTCGAGCAAGCCGCCATAGTACGTAATCAAATCTCGGCACTGTCGCGTGTTTTGCATCAGCAAAGTATGGAAACTAGCGGCGATTCGGATATCGACATTATTGCGGTAACCGTGCACGGTGGTCGTGCGTGTGTCAATTTAGCGATGGTGCGCGGCGGGCGACATTTGGGTGATCGCGCCTATTTTCCTGCACACGTTGATGCAGCACCGATGGATAGTACTGTCGAGGCAGAAGTGTTAAAGGCTTTCCTTGCGCAGCATTACATCGATAAATTTATTCCATCGACGCTGGTTCTAAACATGGAGCTGGATGAGCCAGAACTCATGATCGCGCTCATGGAGCAGTGCGGGCATCGCATACATTTAATTTTTCAACCCCAAGGACAGCGACGGCATTGGCAAGAGATGGCCGTTAAAGGCGCTGAAATTGCGCTAGCCCGATTATTGTCCGAACAAGGATCGCAGCAATCACGTACCCGCATCTTGGTTGATACCTTGTCGTTGGACACAGCCGATATCGATGCGCTCAGAATCGAGTGCTTTGATATTAGCCACACATCCGGTGAAGCGACGCAGGCATCGTGCGTGGTGTATCACCATCATCAAATGCAAAACAGCGAATATCGGCGTTACAACATCACTGACATCACCCCCGGCGATGATTACGCGGCGATGCGTCAAGTACTGACTCGACGTTATGAAAAAGTGTTGAATGGCGATGGTGTTCTTCCTGAAGTGGTTTTAATCGATGGTGGTAAGGGGCAGGTCGAAATTGCGCGCCAGGTATTATCGGAGTTGGGATTAGATATCAGCTTGATAGTCGGCGTGGCCAAAGGCGAGGGTCGCAAAGTAGGTCTTGAGACCTTGATATTTGCGGACGGTCGACCAGAACTCGAACTAGGCAAAGAATCGGCCGCGCTGATGTTAATTGCCCAGATTCGTGATGAGGCGCACCGCTTTGCCATCACAGGCATGCGTGCTAAGCGCGCTAAAACCCGACAAGCCTCGCGTCTTGAAGAGATTGAGGGCATTGGCGCCAAGCGCCGCCAAAAGCTGTTGGCGCGCTTTGGTGGCTTGCGCGGGGTGGCTGATGCTAGCGTCGAAGAACTCGCGTCCGTGGAGGGGATTTCACGTCAGTTGGCCGAGGATATCTACCGCCAGCTACATTAAGTCGAAAGCCTCTTTCCTGCGTCAGCGATTAACGCTACATTAGCGACACCTCATCACATTGATGCCAATTAGTTTTATAACGACGCATGCCTTTTAATATTCCTATTCTTTTGACTTGGTTGCGCATGGCGTTGATTCCGCTGATGGTAGGAGTTTTTTTTCTACCAGGGCATTGGTTAACACCGTATGAACAAGGCGTGGCCGCAACTGTCATTTTTGTGATTGCTGCTGTCACCGACTGGTTTGATGGTTACCTTGCGCGTCGATGGAATGAGACCACATCTTTTGGCGCGTTCCTTGATCCCGTGGCGGATAAATTAATTGTCGCCGGCGCACTGCTACTACTGGTGCAGTTAGGACGAACCAACTCGGTCATCGCATTCATTATTGTGGGACGTGAGATTGCTATTACCGCATTGCGCGAGTGGATGGCGCAGATGGGCGCATCGAAATCAGTCGCCGTAAGCTCGATTGGAAAAATAAAAACAGCAGCACAAATGGTGGCGATTCCTATGCTGCTGTATGCCTATCCTTTATTCGGTGTGATCGACACCTTATTTGTGGGTCAGCGTTTGCTCGATTTGGCGGCGGTATTGACGCTTTGGTCCATGTTTTACTATTTGCGCAAGGCGTGGCCATTGATTAAAGAGCGCCCCGAGACGGACCATTCTTCAAACGATGGGCCGGCTTGACAAAATTTCCACTTTATCGCTATAATCCCGCTTCTGTTTTTGCGGGAGTAGCTCAGTTGGTAGAGCGCAACCTTGCCAAGGTTGAGGTCGAGAGTTCGAGACTCTTCTCCCGCTCCAAGATACAAAAGGGAAGCTCACAAGGCTTCCCTTTTTCATTGATAGAAGCGCTGTTTGAGACACTTTTTGGTGTTATCAATTCTTGTTCTACATCGAGCGAAGTAGCGCATTCGCAGTTACAATACGCACCCTTGGCGGGGTAGCAAAGTGGTTATGCAGCGGCCTGCAAAGCCGTGTACGCCGGTTCGATTCCGGCCCCCGCCTCCAATATTCATGCGGCTCCTAGTGATAGGAGCCGCTAACTTTTGGGCAAAATGAAGAAAAGACTTTTCTTCAGTTGCTGGCTTTTCTCTTCAAAGGCTGAACCACATCCCCCCGTCTTGAGCGGATATAGCATCGTCAGTGTTCATTTTTCTTACTCCCTGCGAAGTAGATTTTATAGG
>CANGFL010000027.1 GCA_947453015.1 Oxalobacteraceae bacterium
GTTCTGCTCTCAGTGAATATGCAGACATCATTTATGCATCCACCGTTTGGTTTTGCATTGTTCTTCTTGCGCTCGGTGGCACCCAAAGAAGTCAAAACCACCGATATTTACTGGGGGGCCGTACCTTTTGTTTTAATTCAATTAGTCACAGTTGCTCTCATCATTGCGTTCCCAAAAATGATTTCTGTCGATAGTAAAACAGACATGAAGGAACAAATTGAATTGAACGTTGAAATGCCTGGGTCTAATTTAGATTCGGAGGCACCTAAACTGGAATTCAATCTCGATAGCGATAAAGAGGGAAGTAACGATCTCAAACTGAATATGGGTGAACCTGACAAGAAGTAGAGGATTTTTCCCAATCAAGCCAGATCCCAAAAGGATCTGGCTTTTTTTATTCCAAAAATTAGCGCGAAAAAAAACCGCTGCGTAAGCAACGGTTTTAGATACGACTAAAAGCAATCTGTCAGATAGACAAATTTCAGTCGCCGGTTATCAGCGATTACGGCTGACCAGATAACTTTGAATGGGAAGCTCTGCCACCGAATACCATTGATTTTGGTCACGCTGAAAGCGACGCCATTGCTCAAACACCTTTTTGAACTTTGGATTTTTCTGTGACTCTTCATCAAACACTTCATTAGCCGCTTTAGAACACGCATCCAAAATCGTTTTAGAAAAACTACGCAGCTTGACACCGTTTTTCATCAATCGTGCCAAGGCCGTAGGATTGCGTGCGTCGTACATGGCCTGCATAACCACATGCGCCTCGTACGTAGCCACCTCTAGCGCTGCCTGATACTCCTTAGGCAATTTATCCCACTCTTTTTGATTCACATAAAACGATAACTGCGCTCCTGCTTCCCACCAACCTGGGGAGTAATAAAACGGAGCTACTTTATTGAAACCAAGTTTTTCATCATCATAAGGACCAATCCACTCGGCTGCATCGATCGTGCCTTTTTCTAATGCTGGGTAAATATCACCACCGGCAATCTGCTGCGGTACGACACCCAACTTTTGCATCACTCGGCCAGCAAAACCACCCACACGCATCTTCAAACCATTTAGGTCTTGTGGCGCATTCACCTCCCTGCGAAACCAACCACCCATCTGGCAACCTGTATTCCCACCCATAAAATTAATCACGCCAAACTCATGGAAAAATTCACGCATTAGCTGGCGACCACCGCCCTGATCCATCCAGGCGGTTTGCTGACGTGATGTGAGGCCAAAAGGAATCGCAGTATCAAACGCAAAGGTAGCGTCTTTGCCAAAGTAGTAGTACGACGCCGAATGTCCTATTTCGACTGTGCCTGCTTGCACAGCATCGAATACTTGCAGCGCAGGCACTAACTCGCCACCAGGAAAAGTACGGATCATGAATTTTCCATCAGTGAGCTGGGCGACTCGTTTTGCAAGCATTTCAGCCGCCCCAAAGATGGTGTCCAACGATTTGGGAAAACTGGACGCCAAACGCCAACTGACTGCAGGACTTGATTGTGCGATAGCGGGTGCTGCCAATGCGCCAGCCGTTACACCAGCTGCCGCCTTTTTAATAAATTCTCTACGTTGCATGTGTGTCCCCCTTATACCGAGCCTGATACAAGATGCAAATCCGCTGCCCGGGAATTTTGCGAAAATGCATTGTCTTTATTAAAACAATGGCAATTCTAGGTGGGGAGCTTAGAGACCAGCAAGGTGAGAGAGAGCGTTGACAACAGTGTGTTGTTTAAGCGCATTGAGACAAACATTTCTGCGCGATTAAGCAAACTTTCTTGCGGCTATGAAGCCGATTTTTTGTAGCATTAATTGTTGTGTATGCGCCGCAGTTTTAAACCCATAAGGTCCGCGCAATAGCAAACAACCCAATCGATGAATTTCGTTGCAGTAACGCAATATAGATAGATCAATAGGTTCTATTGTGAAAAATCAGGTTGATAAAAAACAAAACCCGGACAGTCAACGACTATCCGGGTTAAAAAAACTCAGCCTACCG
This sequence comes from Oxalobacteraceae bacterium, assembly GCA_947453015.1. GTDB lineage: Bacteria > Pseudomonadota > Gammaproteobacteria > Burkholderiales > Burkholderiaceae_D > Pernthalerella. Next base: position 2,000 of record CANGFL010000027.1, read on the forward strand.
GAAAATCAAGAACCGGCTATGGTCATACTTTCGATCAAAATTGAGCCCGTATTTTTTGTACCGCGTACTAGTACATCACTACCGATGGCCGCGATATTTTTTAGCATGTCGCGCATATTTCCAGCGATGGTGATTTCCTCAACAGCATATTGAATTTCACCGTTCTCGACCCAGTAGCCCGATGCGCCGCGAGAATAATCCCCGGTGACATAATTCAAACCCTGCCCCATCAATTCAGTAACGAGCAATCCATTGCCCATTTTTTTTAGCATCGCACGAAAATCATCCGAGGGTTTCGTACGAGTTGAGCGTATTTCAAGATTATGCGAGCCACCCGCATTGCCAGTGGTCGTCATACCCAACTTGCGAGCTGAATAGGTGGATAGAAAATAACCCTGCAACACACCATTGCGCACAACCTCGCGGCGCTGCGTACGAACGCCCTCTTCATCAAAGGGGGCCGAGCCGACTCCACCTAACTGATGGGGATCTTCGATGATTTGTATATCCGGACCAAAGATCTCTGTACCTAGAGAATCCGTCAAAAAAGTTGATTTTCTATACAGCGCACCACCCGAAACTGCCTGCACAAAAGAGCCCAGCAAACCTACCGCTTGCGGTGCTTCGAATAGCACTGGGCACTTACGCGTATCAAGCTGACGGGCATTCAGGCGCGACAATGCGCGCTCAGCAGCGTAACGGCCAATCGCTTCGGGGTCTGCTAATTTTTTAGGATTGCGATCAGAGGAATACCACCCATCGCGCTGCATGTTGTTACCTTTACCCGCAATCGGCGATACCGATAGCGAATGACGCGAATACGGATAGCCCGCAATAAACCCACGTGAATTGGCCAACACAAAATGCGATTGCTGCGCAAAGGTGTTCGCGCCTTCGCTATTCGTAATGCGCTTGTCCACTGCAAAAGCAGCGGCTTCTGCTTGCATGGCCAGATCAACGGCCTCACTCGCCGACAACTGCCAAGGATGAAACAATGATAAGTCGCGAGGGTTCGTTTCTAGTAATTCGGGTTCTGGCAAACCGGCACAGTCATCTTCGGCTGTAAAGCGCGCAATGTTGTAAGCGGCTTCGACGGTATCTTTCAAGGCTTTGCTTGAAAAATCAGAAGTACTCGCATTACCTCGACGAATAGCCTTACCTTCACCAAGAAATACGGTAACACCAATACCTTTGTCTTTGTTCTGCTCTATGGTCTCGACCTTGCCTTTGCGCACAGTTACCGACAGCCCTTGCCCTTCGCTGATCTCAACAACCGCATCCGATCCTCCTTTTTCCCGCGCAAAACGAAGCACGTCGCTGGCGATCTCTTTGAGGTGATCTTGGCTATAAGTAAAGGTGGAAGTAGTCATGGGGCATTTTCATAAGAAGGTAGCAAAGCGGGTATCATAGCAGCCGTTGACAATCGACATACGCTGCCCATCATGCCTAATGCTAATCGCGGCTCCGTCGGATTCCAGTCTAGTGAATTCGAGCAGCAATACGAGCGCCCCTCTAAATCTCAACTCAAACGTGACATGACCGCCCTGCAAAAGTTGGGCGCCGAGCTTGTTGCAGCTCCCAGCGATAGGGTGAAACGCGTTCCCATGCCTGAGGACGTACTTGAAGCCATCTTGGAATGCCAGCAAATTACCGATCACGAAGGTCGGCGCCGCCAAATGCAGTATGTGGGCAAAAAAATGCGCACGCTTGAGCCCGACGAAGTCGCCGTCATTCAAACCGCTATTGATAGCTGGCACGGAAGCTCAAAATCTGAAACCGCCGCTTTGCATGCCATTGAGAGACAGCGCGATCGCTTGCTCGCTGATGATAATGCTCTGACTGCCTTGCGCGAAAAACACCCTGAATTAGATATTCAGCATGTTCGCAATTTGATACGCAACGCACGTAAAGAACAAGCAGAGCAAAAACCACCGAAAGCTTATCGCGAAATTTTTCAATTGCTCAAAGAGTTGAAAAAATCAACCAACGACTCGCACAACGCCGACCACCCGCACGAGCATGACGATGAAGAAGACGCGTAATCATCCTGACGAATTACTCATAGGTTTAGTATCTATCTCTGATCGGGCATCGACGGGAGTCTACGAAGACCAAGGTGTGCCTGCACTCAAAGACTGGTTTGCACAGGCATTAAGCAGCCCCTGGCAAATGGAAACTCGTCTGATACCCGATGTTCAGTCCACGATAGAAAAAACCTTAATTGAGCTCGTTGATGAAGTGGGATGTGATCTCGTGCTGACCACAGGAGGCACCGGTCCTGCGCGTCGCGACGTCACGCCCGAAGCAACCTTAGCAGTAGGCACCAAGCCTATGCCAGGATTTGGTGAACAAATGCGTCAGATTAGTTTGCGCTTCGTGCCAACAGCTATTCTTTCGCGTCAAGTTGCCGTGATTCGCGAAACACCTGAGCATGCAGCGTTGATCATGAATCTTCCTGGACAGCCAAAATCGATACGCGAAACTCTCGAAGGATTAAAAGACGAGTCGGGTAAATCGATAGTGCCCGGTATTTTTTCTGCGGTTCCTTACTGTATTGATTTAATCGGTGGGCCGTATATCGAAACACAAGAGACTGTCTGCAAGGCGTTCCGTCCCAAGTCAGCGCTCCGCGCAAAATAATTAGTCAAAAAATTCTTGCAGCGCCATTTTCATCATTCCGAGTAAAGAAAGCTACTCACCATGTCACTACTAGAAACTGTAGAGATTGCTACTGGCGATCATCCTGAAGCGGCCGTTATTTGGATGCACGGCTTAGGTGCCGATGGCAATGATTTTGTACCCATCGTCCGTGAGCTTGATCTTTCTGAATGTCCTGAGATTCGATTTGTTTTTCCACACGCAGAAACTATGCCTGTCACGATCAACAATGGTTACGTCATGCGTGCCTGGTACGATATTTTAGGTATGGATTTAGTACGGCGTGAAGATGAAGTGGGTTTAAGAAAATCTCAACAGCAAATCGAGCAATTGATTGCGCGTGAAATTGAGCGCGGCATACCCGCAGAACGTATTATCTTGGCCGGTTTTTCACAAGGCTGCGCTATGACGCTGCAAACTGGCTTGCGCTATTCAAAAAAACTTGCTGGCATGCTGTGTCTATCCGGTTATCTTCCGCTCGCAGATAAACTTCCTGCAGATCGCAGTGACGCTAATTTTTCTACCCCGATTTTTATGGCGCATGGCAGAGTGGATCCGGTAGTTCAAATCGCTCGTGCCGAAACGTCGCGCGATTTTCTCAAAAGTCTAGGCTACGCTATCGAATGGAAAGACTATTCGATGCCACACTCCGTCTGCGAAGAAGAAATCGACGATATCGGTCAGGTCATCACACGCTGGCTCAGAGCCTAATTTTTTATTTCTATTAATTCAGCCACTAAAAATTCGCTTCATATGCGCCAATTATTTTTTATCACTAGTTTACTCACACTACTGTTTAGCCATTCAGCGCAGGCAGAAAGCGATCTAACCTGCACTATTTCAGGCGTCTCTGAAGTCAGTGCTGAGGGCGCGCTGGAAGCGCTAGCAGGAAAAAAGAATTATTACGAAACAGCGGCCAGTGCTGAATTTATTGTTCAGCGTGACAAAGGTGTGATGATGGGTCGCTTTGTTAGCAACTCAGGATGGAAAATCACCGTACTCGATTTAGGCTCACCACAAAACTCTTACAAAGTACTGTCTACTCGTAGCAATGGCCGTGTGCAAAGTCAGTTTTTTGAAGTTCGCTTGCAAGATAAAGGGCCCAAAAAACCCTTTGTGCTAGTTGCCGCTGAAGTCTTACATGGCACCTGTACGATGTAAGCCTAAGCAATGACTCAGCTCATCGCTTATCTCGGCTTCAGTATCAAAAATAAGAACTTCAGGTAAGCTTAGTCCTGTTCACGAATCGACCTATATCGACCCATATCATCATGTCACGACTTCATCATGAATCTCATCGTATGCACCGCATTAACTGGCTGCGCGCAGCCGTACTCGGCGCTAATGACGGGATTATTTCTACTGCCAGTTTAATCCTCGGCGTCGCCGCTTCGAATGCGAGTCATCATTCCATTCTCGTTGCAGGCCTAGCAGCAATCATTGCCGGAGCGATGTCTATGGCCGCGGGTGAATACGTCTCGGTGCAAGCGCAAGCCGATACCGAGCAAGCTGATCTGGCGCGCGAGCGACTCGAGCTGGAAGAAGATCCTGCGGCAGAGCACAAAGAACTCACGGCTATCTACGTCAGTCGTGGCTTAAAACATGATCTCGCCAGTGAGGTCGCCTCTCAACTGACTGCACATGATGCGTTAGCTGCTCACGCACGCGAAGAATTAGGCATCACTGAATTTGGCACAGCAAGACCGCTACAAGCGGCCTGGACATCTGCCGTTAGTTTCGCTGGCGGTGCATTACTCCCCTTGATTGTTGCTGCGCTTGTGCCATTTGAATGGTTGCAGCAAATCGTCGCTATCAGCTCGCTATTAGGTTTAGTCATCTTAGGAAGCTTGGCATCGCGCGTTGGCGGCGCTTCCATGCTAAAGGGTGGCTCACGAGTAGCCTTCTGGGGTGTAGCAGCAATGGCAGCAACCAGCTTAATCGGTTGGGCCTTTGGCACAGCGGTTTAACTCAGGAACGCGTTCAACGGCTCTCTACGACCAAGAATGAACACTACTCGGTCAACTCCACGCTTTAGCCTACTGTTTCTGTGCATGGGCAATATCTGTCGTAGCCCGACGGCGCACGGTGTCTTTCGCGACTTAGTGCAAGCGCGTGGTCTTGATCAGCACATACATATCGATTCGGCAGGCACGCATAACTATCATCCCGGAAGCCCGCCCGATAAACGTAGTCAAAAACATGCCATAAAACGGGGTTATGATTTGTCTGACTTAAGAGCCCGGCAGATAAGCGAGCTCGATTACGAACAGCACGACCTGCTATTGGCGATGGATTGGGATAACCTAGCACTAGCCCAACAAGATTGCCCGCCTGAGCACCAGCGCAAACTGCGTCGATTGACCGAATTTTGTAAGAATCATCAGGCCGCTGTCGTTCCTGATCCGTATTACGGTGGCGATGCCGGTTTCGAGCATGTGCTTGACCTGATTGAAGATGCCTGTGAAGGTCTGCTGGAACATATCCAGCAACGCCTGACTATCAATAAGTCGTAAAACTACGGAGACGCGTCATGACCAAGTCCAAGGTAATCCTAATCCTACTTCTGATCATTGCCGTCGTATTGGGAGCACTCACCGCTACGGGCCTATTGCACTGGGGTGAAGAAACTAAAACAGGTTTTCAAAAGAAAGGCTTGTTAACGGTCATTTGCGACGTTGAAGTTAGCCGCCCAACGAATGGGCTTGGTCAGCCTTTCGACGTCGAGACTATGACCATGCCTGCAGAATTTGACTTCGATGAAAAAACGGGTTGGTATCCCGGTGAATTTACAATCTCACAAAATCGTAAAGGCACACTCACAGTTACCGGACCTGTCCTCGAAATATCCCGTCCAGCGATGTTTAAAAAATATGGCTTCGCTGTTTTGGGCGATCACGTCACACTCGATCGCAGTAATGGAAGCTTCAAACAATGGATTGATCTCGAAGGCGAGAAACGACTTGAGCTGATCACCGGAAGCTGCAGGCGTACCACCAATGCTCCTTTCTGATAGCACGGATCAAACAAGAACACTCACACCGGCTGCAGCCACACTCGAAAATCGACCTCTGATTTTCGCACTGACGGGCACCCTGTCATTGGCAGTCGCCATGGGTATTGGGCGTTTTGCATTTACGCCGCTGATGCCCATGATGCTGCACGATCAGGTGCTGGATCTACCGAGCGCGAGTTGGTTAGCCAGTGCCAATTACTTTGGCTATCTATTGGGTGCATTGCTGTGTTCATTGCAACCAACGCTATGGGCTAAGCGCGGTTGGTCGCCGCTTCCTAGCCCACCCATGGTACGTGGTGGGTTAGCACTCACCTGCTTACTCACCGCGATGATGGCGATTGATGTACCTGCTGCGTGGCCTTGGCTGCGCTTTCTTGCTGGCGTAGTGACTGCAATAGCTTTCGTGTTTACCTCAAGCTGGTGTTTAGGTCATTTATCTCGCTTACACACACCTGCTGCTGGTGGCATCGTTTATGCAGGACCCGGTGTTGGTATTGCTGTGAGTGGTTTGCTCGCGAGTTTGATGGTGCAACTAGAGTGGCACTCACGCGTTGGCTGGTTAGCCTTTGGATTATTAGCTACCCTAATGACAGCGCTGGTCTGGCGTGCGTATTCGCATCCCGATGCCGAATTAGCGGTCGCCTCGACCGGAAAAGTATCTATTGCCCAGAGTGGCAGTGTCACGGAAAAAGCGGCGTTAACTATCGCCTATGGGTTTGCTGGTTTTGGCTACATCATCACTGCCACATTCTTACCCGTGATAGCGCGTACCGCACTGCCCGGCTCGGCATGGCCGGATCTTTTTTGGCCCATGCTGGGCATAGGCGTTGCAGTCGGTGCCTTAATCGCCTCACGTATACCCTCACGCATCGATCAACGCTGGTTATTGGTGGGTTGCTACGTTATGCAAGCGGTGGGGATTGCGTTAAGCAACTGGGTACCCAGCTTGATGGGTTTTGCGATCGGCTCGATTTTGGTCGGCTTACCTTTTACTGCGATTACTTTTTTCGCTATGCAGGTCGGTCGCCGATTACATCCTCAAGCACCATCAGCCATCATTGGCTTGTTGTCTGCGTCTTTCGGGCTATGCCAAATTGGTGGCCCGCCACTTGCCGCCATACTCATAGCGCGCGCACCATCAACCGCTGTTGGTTTTTCGTGGTCGTTGAATGTGGCTGCCTCGACCTTAGTAGCAGGAGCGGGAATTTACTATTGGATGGCGAAAAAATTCCCTGACAAGCTATCAGCGTCAGTAGTGAAAAATAGCTGAAATTAACGGGCTGCAGATGGTGGGTCGTTATACAACACCGTGATACTGATACGGCGATTGCGCGGATCGTTTGGATCAGCAGCATTGAATGGTGCAGTGTCTGCAACGCCTTCAATTCGCTCGAAACGGGATGAAGGCATACCTGCTTTTTCTAGCATACGTCGAGTAGCTTCTGCTCGCTCTATGGACAACGACCAATTGGTGCGCTCACTACCCTCAGGGAAAGGCGAACTATCGGTATGCCCTTTCACAGACAGCTTGTTCGGCATGTTAGCCACTGATTTTGCTACTTCATTGATTAGCGAAGCAGCTTTCGGACTCATGCTGGCGTTACCACTTCCAAACATCGAAAAATTCGCTTTATCGATAATCTCTACCCGTAGCCCATCGCGCTCACGAATCACATTCACCTGATTTTGCAAATCCGATAGCTGTGGATTTTTCGAGAGATTTTCTTTGATGTCTTGTTCTAACTTGTCGAGTTTTTCACGCTTAGCTTGTTCAGCAATCTGTTGCTTCATTTGCTCAGAGATATTCTCGCCATACTTAGAAACTTTGGGATTATCTTTTTCAGATGAACCCTGATCTTCTCCGGGACCCGCTTCTGTTCTAGGTGTGGGTCGCTCGATTAACTGAGTTTGAGTCGGCGGTCCGGGAATGCCCTCCGGATCAATGATTGATGCGCCGCCCAACATACCATTCGCGCCGGCCGCTTCACCCAAGGCTGGCTCGCGCCGGGTCGAGGGCTGAAAATACTCCGCAATACCTTGGCGTGAATCCTGATCGGTCGAACCCAACAGCCACATGAGCAGAAAGAAGGCCATCATCGCCGTCATCATGTCGGCAAGCGCAATTTTCCA
>CANGFL010000028.1 GCA_947453015.1 Oxalobacteraceae bacterium
ATAGAGCAGAAAATAACCTGAAATTATTTCGTAGGCGTGATCATGTACTGGGCGCCGTCATGAGTGCTCAGCCTTTGTATGTTGGCCGACCAGCATTTCGCTACGCCGATGAAAATTACGGTGCCTTCCGAGATGATCTGCAAGTTAATCGTAAAGGAATGTTGTACGTAGCAGCTAACGATGGAATGCTACATGCACTCGATGCAGCAACCGGAACTGAAGTTTGGGCTTTTATACCTGCAGCAGTACTGCCTACCTTATACAAACTAGCAGACACTCAATTTGGCCAACAGTCGACTTACTTACTTGATGGCTCACCGGTTGCTGGCGATATTTGTCCAGGTACGGCTCCCGTCATTTGCGCTGCTTCCGCTTGGCGCACTATTTTGGTGGGTGGCTTAGGTGCTGCGGGACGTGAATTTTTCGCTCTAGATGTCACCAATCCTGATAGTCCTAAGCCGTTATGGCGATTCAATCTATCGAACGATAACGATCTCGGCTATGCGATGGGTAAGCCCATTATTACTAAGCGGCGTGATGGTCGATGGATTGTTGCGCTGACATCGGGCTATAACAATAGTCAACCCGGGAGCGGTCAGGGCGTTTTATTTATTCTTGATGCGTATACAGGTGAGCTGCTGCAGAAAATTACTACAGGTGTAGGTAGTACGGCTTCGCCGGCAGGTCTTGCGCAGATCAATGCGTGGGTTGACTCGGCTTTGGATAATACGGCGAGCCGATTTTATGGCGGTGATTTACTCGGAAATCTCTGGCGTTTTGATAGTGATGATCTGTATCCGCCATCGGGTCGCGAAGCGGTGCTTCTTGCGAACTTCATCAAAGACAACAAGGTGCAAGCGATTACTACGCGACCCGAGTTATCTGAAGTGCGCGTAGGCACGCAACAAATACCCGTGATTAGTATTGGCACGGGAAGCTATCTGGGAATGAGTGATCTTAGCGATAAGTCGGTGCAGTCCATTTATACAATTAAAGATGAACTCACCAGTACAGGGATGAGTGATATTCGCGCTTCGGGAAAATTGATACAGCAAACTCTGGTTCAGGGTGCTAATGCTAATGAACTAACCGGATCAACCACGTTAGCAGTGGATTGGCAAACGAATGCGGGTTGGTATGTGGATTTAAATACTATTCAAAATTCCGGGGAGCGTGTTTCGTTAGATCCCGAACAGCAGCTAGGCGTTTTGCGCGTTGTTTCGAATGTTCCTGATCAAGTAGCTTGCCGTCCAACAGCGCAAAGTTGGATATATGAATTCGATTATTTAACCGGCAGCTATTTGCCCTTAGCTACTAGGCAAGTTGTAGCTAGAAAAATTTCAGACAGTACTCTGACAGCAGGTATGCGAACCATCAAATTGGGAGAAAAAATCCTCGGCTTGTTGACCGATGAAACGGGCAAAGTGACCAATGTCAGCAGTGCTGCACCTGCTACGACGGTTAATGCAGTCAAACGAGTATCTTGGCGCGAGTTAGATGAGCAGTAATAAAACTATTTTTATAGCAGTCTCGCTAGGAGTGCATATCTGCGCCGCAATTGTATTTTTTTATCTCACTACCAGCCCCCCAAAGTTTTACTCAACGATGACCATCTCGTTACTTGAATTACCAGGTGTTGAGGATTTATCCTCGCCTAGTGTATTTTCTCTTGATGCGGAAAAAAAAGTACATAATCAAAAAAATGAAATTACAACGCCACCAACGATGGCGAGTCCCTACATACCGGCTTCGCAATTAGATTTCAAGCCGCAGATAGTGAGAGATATCGATCCTGAGTTACTTGAAAATTTTCGTGGCGTTCAAGCCCAATGGCTGAATCTGACGTTATTGATCAATGAATATGGGGATGTTGATCAGGTGATTGTTGAACCATTTTCCATGACCCTTGATCTACCTGAACGTCTTTTAGCTGATTTAAGACAGCGATTTTTAGAAGCGCGATTTACTCCCGGTCAATTACATAATCAATCGGTACGCAGTCAGCTACGTATACGAGTTAATCTCGACTAAGCCAAGAAAAAATATGCCATCAAAAGTTGGTATGCGATCAGAGCACGATAGTTTCGGGAAGATAGACGTACCTCAGCATTGCCTTTGGGGCGCACAAACTCAGCGCTCACTTCAACATTTTTCAATTTCCACTGAAACGCTGCCGAAAGAATTTATCCGTGTTTTGGCACGAGTTAAACGAGTTGCAGCAATGGTCAATCGCAATGATGGACGACTATCCAGTGAATTGGCTAATGCGATCATTCAAGCCGCGGATGAAGTGGTGACGGGCCAGCATGACAATGAATTCCCTTTGTCTGTATGGCAAACGGGTTCAGGTACACAAACCAATATGAATATGAATGAGGTGTTGGCGAATCGCGCTTCGGAATTGCTTGGTGGCGAGCGCGGTATACAACGCAAGCTGCATCCGAATGATCACTGTAATCTTGGACAGTCCTCTAATGACGTTTTTCCAACAGCGCTACATGTGGTCATTGCACTGGAGACGAAAGAAAAACTGTTACCGGCATTAGACCAGCTGATGCAGGCGATAGATCATAAGGCGACTCAGTATGCGTCTCTGGTCAAAATGGGGCGAACCCATCTGCAAGATGCGATGCCTCTGACACTGGGTCAGGAATTTTCTGGTTACGTTGCGCAACTGCAGTTAGCCGCAACTGCGATTCAATCAGCCCAAGCCAATCTTTATGCCTTAGCTCTAGGGGGCACCGCGGTAGGTACCGGATTCGGTACCTCTGCAGATTTCGGTAGCAAGGTGGCGCAGATACTTGCGTCAGAGTTAGGATTGCCATTTGTGAGCGCTGAAAATAAATTTGCAGCATTAGCTGGTCACGAGGCGATGACGATTTCACATGCCGCTCTAAAAACACTGGCGTGTGCCTTAATAAAAATAGCCAATGACCTGCGCTGGTTAGCCTCGGGTCCGCGCTGCGGACTAGGTGAGCTGACGCTACCTGAAAATGAACCGGGTAGTTCCATGATGCCAGGTAAGGTCAATCCCACCCAGTGTGAAGCCATCGTTATGCTATCGCTTCAGGTCTTGGCTAATGATGTGGCGATCAGTAGTGCGGCAGCTGCTGGTAATTTCGAGTTGAATGTAACTAAGCCACTGAGCGCGCACGCGTACCTACAAAGCCTGCGTTTGTTAAGCGATGGAATCACTAGTTTTACTCGCTATTGCATCACTGACTTAGTAGCCAACGATCGTCGTATGACTGAATTGGTTGAGTCATCACTCATGCTAGTCACAGCACTGGTGCCGCATATCGGTTACGACAAAGCAGCGGCAATTGCGAAATCAGCGCACGTTGAAAAACAGAGTTTGCGTGAAGCCGCTCTTGCCTCGGGTTATGTGAGTGCCTTTCAATTCGACAGCTGGGTACAGCCGGCTAGCATGACCCATCCTAGCTAGATGAAGCTGTGCTAACGACCCATGCGCAGTAAGTCAGGATTGACTTAACTCACTGCGCATTACCGCTGAAGTTAACGAGGTGCGCCTCTGCGCAGCATATTGACGACCGCAAGCAAAATGATCGCACCCAGTAGAGAAACCACCAATGACGCCAGGCTGAAATCATTTTGATTAATCGTGCCTGTACCAAACAGCGGTGCAAGCAGCCAGCCACCGACTAAAGCGCCCACGATGCCTACGACCACATTCAGAACAACGCCTTGTTGCGCATCGGTTTTCATCACTATACTGGCCGCCCAGCCTATCAAACCACCTATCACTATCCAGATAATGAAATTCATGTCGTCTCTCCAGTTAAACCCAAGGGAAACCGCACGATTGGCGGTTCTTATTTAGGCATGACTGAAAGCGGCTGGTTCACCTTCAACGCTCATCTTATGATCGCGATGAATAACTCGTGTAGAGGTCTGTGATCTTGACAGCTAAGAGCGCGGCTTTCCTTGCTCTGTCTGGCAGTATTTCCGGCTTGCATGCACAATAGCGCTATGTAGAGCGTAGTAATTTCTCTTTTTGCATGAAAAAATTCGGATCAATCAATACATTCACCTAAAGGAAGTCCATGCAGAATCAAAAACCGGCGGTATTTACTTGGATCGTGTTTGCTGTTTTGGCGGTATTGACAGTGACTGCACACGCAGCACCTTTAAAGGTTGATGCGAGCAAAAGTTCGGTATCGGCGATGTTTAAGCAAATTGGCGTTCCGATAGAAACTAAATTCACTAAATTTTCGGCGCAGATCGATTACGACGCGGCTAAACCGCAAAATGCAAAAGCCATTGTTGATATCGACATTGCTAGTTTTGATTTAGGTGATCCGGATTACAACCAAGAAGTACAAAAAAAAGAGTGGTTCAATGGTGCTCAATTTCCAAAAGCGAATTTCACCGCAGTAAAAATCACCCCTTCGGCCGCAGGTAAATTAGAAGTTTCCGGTAAGCTGACTATTAAAGGTAAAACTGCCGACGTTACTTTTCTGCTGAATGTAAAAAAAGAAGGTGCAGCACACATATTTGAGGGAAGTCTTCCCATAAAGCGTTTAGCGTTTTCAATTGGTGACGGTACTTGGAAAGACACCAGCGTGGTAGCCGACGAAGTTATCATTAAGTTCCGCATAGTCGGCACACAATAAAAGGACTGTTTCATGAAAAAATTAAGTTTGCTGTTAGTCGCTATTTTAGCGATGGGTGTATCCAGCGCATTTGCACAGACCTATAACATTGATCCTGGCCATACTTATCCTAGTTTCGAAGCAGATCATTTAGGTTTGTCTTTTTGGCGCGGAAAATTCACTAAAACCAGCGGCAAAGTCGTGCTCGATAAAGCGGCAGCTAATGGAGGCACTCTCGAAATCACTATCGATGCAAATTCGATCGATTTTGGCCACGCAAAAATGAATGAAAACGCGCGTGGCAAGGATATGTTTAATGCGGAAAAATTTCCAACAATTACCTACAAAAGTAGTGCGCTTAAATTTGAGGGCGATAAATTGGTGGCTGTCGAGGGGGATATGACTTTGTTGGGAGTGACCAAAGCCATGCCTTTAAAAATTAATCACTTTAAATGCATGATGCATCCTATGTTAAAACGCGAAGTATGCGGCGCAGATGCTTCAGCACGCTTTGATCGCAGTGATTATGGCTTGAGCTATGGTGTGCCGCGCTTTGCTCCTGAAGTGAAATTGCAAATTCAAGTGGAAGCAGTCCGTGCGGATTAATTTCTTTGGCCGTTGCTTACTCGCGAGCGCGCTGACACTAATTGGCGCGCTAGCATCAGCACAAATTATTAATGTGCGTACCAGTAAAGCGATAGAAGAATCGGCGCTGGCTGACATCTTAAAATCTGCCGATATTGTGTTGCTTGGTGAATTGCACGATAACAAATTGCATCATGAAGCGCGGGGACGATTGATTGCTCGCTTTGCAGATCGACGTACTGTCGTTAGCGAGCATTTGCCGGCGCCGAATCAAGTGACTTTTCAGTCGGAGATAAAAACAGATTTAGTAGCCGCTGGTTTTGATGCTGAAGGCTGGGATTGGCCGATACACCAATCTCTGTATGAGCAAATCAAAAATAAAGGGCTGAATATCGTTGGTGGCAATCTTCCTAAAGAGGAAGCACGAAGAATGTTTTTGCAGGGTGTGAGCAGCCTCCCAGAGCGCATGGCACAGACCTATACACAATCGCGACTTGATGAAACAGCTGAGCGGAAACTCGATCATGATTTGGTTGAAGGGCATTGCGGTAAATTGCCTGAGAAGTATTTGCTGAGAATGCGATTTGCGCAGCGTATGACTGATTTGTCATTGACGCACAATTTATTAGATCGTCAGCCATCACTACTGATTGCAGGTAATGGTCATGTGCGGCGCGACTATGGCGTTCCACAAATGTTGGCTAGCGTCGCTCCCCAACTTAACGTGCTTACTGTTGGTTTTTTAGAGCAAGGGGGTAGTACTCAAGACCTGCTACAGTCCGTCTCAGGGCAGTATGATTTCATTTGGATTACCGAGCGCGCAGAACGTAAAGATCCCTGTGAAAATTTCAAGCTAAAGTAAAACGAAACGAAGATAAATAGTAAAACAATAGTAAGAAAATATTTTTTATAACAATAATTTACTAGAGGCCAAGCATGTTCAGATCTTTTTTTATGACCCGACATTGGGCGTTATGGGCCTGGCCTGGTGCAGTGCTGATTTTTGGTGGGACCTGGTATCAAGTTCAAATTGACGTCAAGATCAACGACTGGTTCGGTGGTTTTTATGATGTCGTACAAAAAGCGTTGAGTCAGCCCGGCGCCGTATCCATCGATGAGTTCTTTGGCTTTTTACTCAGTTTCGGCGAACTTGCAGGCGTGTATGTACTCGTCGCTGTGTTACTGGGCTTTTATACGAAGCACTGGGTATTTCGCTGGCGCGAGTCTATGAATGATTTTTATATGGCGCATTGGGATAGCCTGCGTCACATTGAAGGTGCCAGTCAGCGTGTTCAGGAAGATACCAAGCGTTTCGCATCTATTATGGAAACCTTGGGATCAAACATGATCGATTCGATCATGACCTTGATCGCATTTTTACCCATATTGTGGACGCTATCTAAGAAAGTCAGTGAAGTCCCTGTGTTTGGGCAGGTAGAGCATGCGCTAGTTTATGTAGCGATCTTATTCGCTTTGCTGGGAACGGTGGCTTTGGCATTAATTGGTGTAAAACTTCCCGGACTTGAATATAACAACCAGCGTGTTGAGGCGGCCTACCGCAAAGAATTAGTACATGCTGAAGATGATATCAACCGTGGTAGCCCGCCGGTGGTGAGAGATTTGTTTAATCAGGTTCGGGATAATTACTTCCGACTATTTTTCCATTACATGTATTTTGATGTCGCCAAATTTTCGTATCTGCAATTTGGCGTACTCGTTCCTTACATTGCGTTGGGTCCGACTGTAGTTGCAGGTGCTATTACGCTAGGCGCTATGCAGCAGATCGTGCGGGCGTTTGGCCGTGTTGAAATGTCTTTTCAGTTTTTGGTACGCAGTTGGGGAACAATCGTTGAGCTGATCTCGGTATATAAACGCTTGCGCGCCTTTGAAGCGCAGGTTGCCATTCTCGAGGCTGCTGCACGCACCAACCCAAGTGGTAGTACTGATACAAATTAACTCTTCAAGATGTCGCCGAGCCTGCTAGTTGCAGGTTCGGGCGCAGCCTCTCTCTGTTTTGTTTAGCAAGTAGTTTCTCTTCCATCTCGACTAGCCGTTCGGCTTATCCTCTTAGCAAAAATCCAAGTTGCTACGATTTATAAAGCTAGCACGTTCGTTCTATTTTATTGATGTGTTTTCACTATTGCTGTAAAAATCCTTGAGCTATTTTTGCAATCGCACGAAGCAGCAGATTCTGAATTAACTGAACTAATCAGGCAGTAAGTACTTCATTCTGCATCTTATTTTTCGCGTCGCAACATATTTCATCTTGTCTCGGCACATATAAGTCGTTGACCATAAAGTGTGAAATTAACGTTTTAATGGTTTCATTCTTCAAGAAAACTAGACCATAATCAGTGAGAAATAAAATGTTTGTGTTTTCCAATATGACAAGTCAAAAAAGGCATTATAAAAATTAGATCTATAAAGTAAAAGTCTGCATAAGACAGACTGCCATAACAAAAAATGTTCATGGGAGATACGATGCACGCGGAGCAGAGGCACCACATTGAGACAGTGATGCAGGTGGCTGAGCAGGCTAAGCAAACGCCATCCGCTTTGCTGCACGATGAAATTATTCGTGATTCATGGATGCGTTGTGTGCATGAGCACAAACTTGATCCTACGCGCATGCAAGAAGCGGTCATCCTGCCTCAGCAGCAAATTCGTGAGCGTCAGGATCAGATTGAAGAATTTCTTCATATCGCTCGTCATGGCCTCGAAACTCTCTATCACCAAGTCGCTGGTTTAGGTTATGTGGTTTTACTCACCGATGCGCGAGGCGTAACCGTCGATTTCATTGGTGATTTACAGCTCGATCCCAGCCTAAAAAAAGCGGGCTTATATTTAGGTTCTGATTGGAACGAAATTAATGCAGGTACCTGTGGCGTCGGAACCTGTATTAGCACCGGTCAGGCATTGACAGTGCATCAGGGCGATCATTTCGACGCCACTCATATACCGCTCACCTGCACAGCCGCGCCGATTTACGATGCGATGGGTCATATGAAGGCCGTGCTGGATATTTCAGCACTTACATCACCAGGACAAAAAGAAAGTCAGCATTTAGCATTGCAAATGGTGCGCATGTTTTCACACCAAATTGAAAATGCGTATTTTCTTCATCGTTTTCGTCATGAATGGATACTCAGACTATCTACCGCGCCTGAATTTTTAGAAGTGAGTCCTGAGTACCTGATTGCCATTGATGCGTCAGGTAAGATCATTGGTCATAATCGTCGCGCGCAGTTAATTTTCGGTGAAGTACCGCAGGAGTTGATTGGTCGTCGTATCGATTCACTTTTGAATGTGTCGACAGATGATCTACATCGTTTCGTAGCCGTGCAGCCGGTTGATCGCCGAGCGCTGATGGTTAGCGGTACACAGAAATTAGTATTCTTATCAGCGCTGGCACCTGCACGCTCACTGTTGGAAGCGGCGCGTGCACGCATAGAGCCACCGACGCCGGAGCCGTTAGCAGCCCTCTCTGGCGGCGATCCTTTATTAGATCGTCAGATTTCTCGCGCAGCACGTTTGATCAATTCGCCAATTAGTATTTTGGTGACGGGCGAGACAGGTAGCGGCAAAGAATACTTTGCTAAAGCGCTGCATCAAAGCAGCGAACGACGTAATGGTCCTTTTGTACCAGTTAACTGTGCAGCCATTCCAGACACGCTGATAGAAAGTGAATTGTTTGGTTATGCACCTGGAAGTTTTTCTGGCGCCTCGCCAAAAGGAAAGCGTGGATTAATTCAAGAAGCCGATGGCGGGACGCTGTTCTTAGATGAGATAGGCGACATGCCTAAGCCTTTACAAGCACGCTTGCTGCGTGTGCTCTCA
Source organism: Oxalobacteraceae bacterium (assembly GCA_947453015.1). GTDB lineage: Bacteria > Pseudomonadota > Gammaproteobacteria > Burkholderiales > Burkholderiaceae_D > Pernthalerella. The sequence goes on from CANGFL010000028.1 coordinate 9,036, forward strand.
GAAAAAGAAGTGCTGCCGGTGGGTGCTACGCGTGCGGTTGAGGTCAATATTCGAGTCGTCGCAGCGACGCATTGTGCGCTTGAGTCGCTAGTGCGAGAAGGCGCATTTCGCGATGATTTGTATTACCGATTAAGCGGTGCGCACTTTACGTTACCGCCGGTACGTGAGCGCAAAGATTTATCGTGGATTATTGATCGCGTACTCGCACTGCATGGTCGTAAATCGTCTGATCAACCTGCACCAACCTTAGACGCTGAGTCGAGAGCGGCATTACTCGCGCACAGCTGGCCAGGTAACTTGCGCGAATTACGTAATGTGATTGAGTTTGCCTCAGCCGTCTGTCGCGATAATCAAATTACCTTAATCGATTTACCTGAATATCTCAGCGCACCGCCCAATGGCGCTCACGCAGTGGGCGTTTCTTTTCAAGAGTTGACATTGAATAATAGTGAGGCGAGTGAACTACTCGCGCAGCTGCGCGCTGCACGTTGGAATGTGACTGCTGCCGCCAATGCGATGGGCATTTCCCGTATGACGCTGTACCGCCGCATGAAGCGGTTTGGCATAGAACACCCGCAGTAAATTTTGTAGTGCTTTTTCAATGGTTTACTTGGGGTGTGACATCTGTAACAAATCTACCTGTGACAGATGTCCACACTGAGCGTGTAGCGAGCAGAATTTTTCCTGTGCGTCGCAACATCAAAATATGAAAAACTATTCTGATTCATGTGCTTGCAGGATGAA
>CANGFL010000029.1 GCA_947453015.1 Oxalobacteraceae bacterium
CTGCTACCGCCGCTGCACGCAGGTTGGGCCGTCAGACGCAAAACCAATCACTTTGCTGCGTATGATGAAGTGGTGAAAAAATTTGCCAAGCTGATCGATGTGGATCAATGGATGTTGAATCCCTATTTTGCTAAATGCACCGGAATCAATTTTCAAGAGCGTGAAGGTGAAGAGTGCCTGGCAACCAATGTTGATGCACTTTTGACCAAGATACGTAAAAAATACAAAGAGTACGGCATCAAAGAAACGCCCTTCGTTATCGTAAAAGCCGATGCAGGAACTTACGGTATGGGCATCATGACCGTGCGTGATGCGAGCGAAGTGCGTGATTTAAATCGCAAACAGCGCAACAAAATGTCGGTAGTTAAAGAAGGCTTAGAAGTATCGGATGTGATTTTGCAAGAAGGTGTACATACCTTCGAACACATTAATGATGCTGTCGCTGAGCCAGTTGTTTACATGATGGATCGCTATGTCGTTGGCGGTTTTTATCGCGTGCATGCTGAGCGTGGCATTGATGAAAATTTAAATGCACCCGGTGCTCACTTTGTGCCACTGGCATTTGCGCAACAGCACGCTCTGCCTGATCTGGCTGCCAAACCAGGTACTGCCGCGCCGAATCGTTTTTATATGTATGGCGTGGTAGCGCGCCTTGCGTTGCTGGCCGCCTCGCTCGAGTTAGAGAAGACTGATCCTAATCCTGAAGTGTATTGAACCCTCATGAAAATCGCTTTCGTTGCTGATCCACTCGACAGTTTTAAGATCGTCAAAGATTCTACGTTTGCGATGATGACAGAGGCGGCAAGTCGTGGGCATGAGTTATACGCTTTTGGTCACGGCGATTTATTGTTTGATGGTCATGAAGTGAAGGCGGGTGTATCGCAAATCACGTTGACTGGAAAAGCAGACGATTGGTATCAACAGCACGCGCCGGTGTTGAGGTCGTTAAATGAGTTCGATGCGGTGGTCGAGCGCACCGATCCTCCATTTGATATGGAGTACGTCTACGCTACTTATATGTTGGAGCGTGCCGAGGCGAATGGTGCTCGCGTGTTTAATCGGCCGGGTGCGATTCGCAGTCACAACGAAAAATTCGCTATCACTGGCTTTACCCAATTCATCGCGCCGACTTTAGTCACTAGCTATATGACGCGCATTCGCGCTTTTCATGAGCAACACAAAGACATCATCCTTAAGCCTTTAGATGGCATGGGTGGCGCCGGAATATTGCGAATTGCTGCCGATGGATTAAATCTCGGGTCAGCAATAGAAATGCTGACTCATCACGGTGAGCGCACCATCATGGCTCAGCGTTACATACCCGAAATCGTTAAAGGCGATCGTCGTGTACTGGTGATAGCCGGGAAAGTGGTCCCGTACTGCTTGGCGCGAGTTCCTCAAGCAGGTGAAGTGCGCGGCAATTTGGCCGCGGGCGGTTTGGGTGTGGCGATGCCGATCTCCGAACGAGAACGCGAAATTGCTGAAACTCTCGGTCCGATTTTGTTCGAACGAGGCTTGTTGCTGGTAGGATTGGATGTCATTGGTAACTACCTGACTGAAATCAACGTGACTAGCCCGACGTGTTTTCAGGAAATCACACAGCAGACAGGCTTTAACGTGGCCGGTATGTTTATCGATGCCCTCGAACAGGCAATTTGATATTCGTTGCTAATAGCCGCATTTTTTTGACAGACTTCGCAACCCCATGGTTGGCATACTTTTAATTACGCACGCTCCGCTTGGCCGCGCTTTCATCGAGGCAGTCACGCATGTTTACAAAGATCCTCCTGAAAAATTGGAGGCTTTAGATGTGATCGCAGATCAAGACCCGGGCGAAGTTAGTCGACTTGCGAGTGAAGCGATTACCAGACTCAACGATGGTTCAGGCGTGTTGGTCTTAACGGACATGCTTGGCGCGACCCCAGCGAATTGCACGCAATCGTTGTGTGTGTCAGGCGAGGTCGAAGTGATAGCTGGAGTTAGTCTTCCTATGCTGTTACGTGCTATTGGTTATCGCAATAACACACTAGAAACGCTGATAGAAATGGCTTTAACCGGTGGGCAAAAAGGTGTTTGTCGTGTAGCTGCAAAAATATAATTCACACCATAGTGCCGAATACCTCACATAAAAAGAAAATTAAAAAATGATTAGTCGAGACATAGAAATCATTAACAAGCTGGGATTACATGCGCGTGCTTCAGCCAAGCTGACCCAGCTGGCCGCGAAATTTCAGTGTGAAGTTTGGATGACCCGCGAACGTAAGCGAGTGAATGCGAAATCCATCATGGGCGTGATGATGCTTGCGGCAGGCAAGGGATCTACTGTGACATTGGAGACCGAAGGCGCTGATGAGCAAGAAGCAATGGATGCACTGGTGCAGTTAATCGAAGCGCGGTTTGGCGAAAGCGAATAGAGAGATTTTCGGAACCATCACGAATGGCATCATTTACTCTTCACGGAATTCCTGTATCGCGTGGCATCGCGATTGGTCGCGCGCATCTGCTGCGACCTGCCGCGCGTGACGTAAAACATTATTTAATTTCTGAAGACAAAGTTGAAGCCGAAGTCGCGCGATTGACAGACGCGATTGCTGCAGTCAATCGTGAGTTGCAAACCGTTCGTCGTGATCTTCCAGCAGATGCGCCTTCTGAACTGGCTGCCTTTATTGACGTGCACGCATTGATTTTGGCGGATCCTATTGTGGCCGCTGAGCCATTAAAGATTATCCGTAGCCGCCACTACAACGCTGAATGGGCTTTGCTTACCCAAATTGATGAGCTTTCCGCTCAGTTCGATGAAATTGAAGATGCTTACCTGCGCGAGCGCAAGAATGACATTCGTCAGGTCGGTGAGCGTGTATTAAAATTTTTGACAGGCACGGCATCAACCTTCCCTACCAGTTCTGACCCTCACGAAGAACTGCCGCAGATGATAGTCGTGGCTCACGATATATCGCCGGCAGATATGTTGCAGTTTCGTGATCGTGCTTTCGTTGGTTTTGTTACTGATCTGGGTGGTCAAAATTCACACACTGCCATCGTTGCTCGTAGTTTAGACATCCCCGCTGTGGTCGGTATGTCGACAGCATCGACATTAATCAGTGAAGATGATTGGATCATCATTGATGGTGATGCGGGTATCGTTATTGTTGATCCTGCGCCTATCGTGCTTGAGCAGTATCGCGATGTTCAGAGTCAGTTGCTACGTGAGCGTAAGAAGTTAGGTAAATTAAAAAAGACGCCCGCTGTAACAAAAGATGGCACACGTATTCATTTGCTGGCCAATATTGAATTGCCTGAAGATTGCGCTCCAGCTATCGAGGCAGGTGCAGTGGGTGTTGGGCTGTTTCGCTCTGAATTTTTATTCATGGGTCGCACCGGCGGGCAGCATCGATTGCCTACCGAGGATGAGCAGTTTGAATCCTATCGTAAAGCTGTAGTAGCCATGAAAGGGCGGCCAGTCACGATACGCACGCTGGACGTAGGCGCTGATAAGCCGCTCGATAAAGATGAAGAAACTGCATTGAATCCTGCGCTGGGTTTGCGTGCGATTCGTTATTGCCTAGCTGAGCCACAAATGTTTTTGACTCAGCTTAGAGCGATCTTGCGCGCCTCAGCCTATGGTCCGATTAATCTGTTAATCCCCATGCTGGCGCATGCGTTTGAGATCGATCAGAGTTTGATGTTTATCGAGCAGGCTAAACAACAGCTGCGCGAAGCAAAGAAAAAATTTGATCCCAATATTCCTGTGGGAGCCATGATTGAAATTCCTGCTGCGGCATTGACGCTGCCTTTGTTTATCAAGCGGCTGAATTTTCTTTCAATCGGTACCAACGATTTAATTCAATACACCTTAGCAATTGATCGCGTTGATCACGAAGTCGCCCATCTGTATAACCCCTTGCATCCAGCGATTTTGTATTTGCTACACACAACGATTGCCGCGGGTGCAAAGGCGGGTATTCCTGTTGCTGTCTGTGGTGAGGTAGCGGGCGACACCAAGCTCACGCGCTTGTTGTTGGGTATGGGCTTGCGCGAATTTTCTATGCATCCTGCGCAGCTGTTGTCCGTCAAGCAGGAGATTTTGAATTGCGATCTGGATCAGATCGAGTCGCAAGTAAAGAAAATCCTTAAAACCTTTGATTCCGCGGCGATCGCCGAAGGCGTTGAGCGTCTTCGAACCCTATAGCAGCTGCATCAGCCAGGGCGTTTGACGCTGAGCGCTGACTTCGTTATCCTTGCACACATTGCGCCGATTTGACCTTAGCTTGCGGGCGCGCGGGAAACCCCCGGACAAATACGGCTAAAGCGAGCTTGAATCGACGTACCGAATTCAGCCCGATAAGCCAAGCGCTATCGGGCTTTTTTGTTTTATGCGGCATGGTTTGTGTCGAATAGTAGAAGCGACATGTTGAATCTTTGGTTAATTAATTTATGCGATCAATAGGCGTAGTCAAACCGCAGTCCATGCACTTTGCCGAGCCGCTGGCTTTGCAGAGCGGCGCGCTGCTGACGGATTACACCTTGGTTTATGAAACCTATGGTGAGTTGAACGCAGACAAATCCAATGCTGTTTTGGTTTGCCATGCACTGAACGCATCACATCACGTGGCGGGTGTGTATGAAGGTCAACCTAAGAATGTAGGTTGGTGGGACAACATGGTGGGTCCGGGCAAGCCATTGGATACCGATCGCTTTTTTGTCATCGGTGTAAATAATCCGGGATCGTGTTTTGGATCGACCGGGCCTATGCACACCAACCCGGCGACCGGTAAACCGTATGGTGCGTCGTTCCCTGTCGTGACGGTGGAAGATTGGGTCCATGCACAAGCACGTTTAGCTGATGCATTAGGTATCCGTCAGTTTGCGGCGGTGATGGGTGGATCCTTGGGAGGCATGCAAGCGCTGTCATGGAGCATGCTCTATCCAGACCGAATAGCGAATTGCTTAGTGATTGCATCCACCCCAAAACTCACAGCGCAAAACATCGCGTTTAACGATGTGGCGCGACAAGCCATACTCACCGATCCCGATTTTCATGATGGCGATTACTACGCGCATGGCGTCGTGCCGCGCAATGGTTTGCGCGTCGCGCGCATGATTGGTCATATCACCTATTTATCGGATGACGACATGGCCGAAAAATTTGGTCGTGACTTGCGTGGTACGGATTATCAGTTCGGGTATGGCATAGATTTTGAGATCGAATCCTATCTTCGCTATCAGGGCGATAAGTTTTCAGAATACTTTGACGCTAATACCTATTTGCTGATTACCAAAGCGCTCGATTATTTTGATCCTGCGCGTGCCTACAATGGCGATCTCGCCGCCGCACTGGCCAATACGCAAGCGGAATTTTTATTGGTGTCGTTTACTACCGATTGGCGTTTCGCGCCTGAACGCAGTCGCGAAATGGTGCAAGCGTTAGTTCGAAACGACCGACGCCTGACCTATGCCGAAATTGACGCGCCGCATGGACACGATGCCTTTTTATTGGATGATCCGCGCTATATGAATGTCGTGGGTGCCTATTATGAAAAAATCTGGGGTCGCATTACAGGGCGTCAGAATGAGTCGCATAGGAAGGCCGCATGATTACCGAGCGCTTCGCAGGTTTACGTGCTGATCTGGCGTTTATTGCGCACTGGGTTGCCCCAGGTTCGCGCGTGCTTGATTTGGGTTGTGGCGATGGCGCGATGATGGAATATCTGCAGGTTGATAAGCACTGCAGCGGCTATGGCGTTGAGATTGATGATGCTCCGATTCCGCGCTGTGTGCAGCGTGGCGTGTCAGTCATACAGCAAGATATCGAAAGCGGATTAGCGATGTTTTCTGATGCGGCGTTTGATACCGTCTTGTGTCTTTCGGCTTTGCAGATGATGAAAAATGTCGAAGGCGTGTTGCGTGACATTACTCGCGTGGGTCAAGAAGCCATTGTGTCCTTTCCTAATTTTGCGCATTGGCCGCACAGAGTCGCCTTATTAAGTGGTCGCATGCCAGTGTCAGATAGTTTGCCTTATGCTTGGTATGACACGCCGAATCTTCGCTGCGCCACTATTAGCGATTTTGAAGAATTGGCGGATGAGGTAGGTTTAAATGTGTTGGAATGCGTTGCATTAAAAGACGATGGCACGCCCGTCACCTTCATGCCGAATTGGCGTGGTAGTTTGGCGGTGTTCCGCTTGCGTAAAAAATAAATCCTTTTCCACTTTGATTGATGGCATGAATCAACCCCTAGCCGTGACTGAAACTAAAGTGACTGGTTGGCGCCATTATTTCAACCGGCGCATGATGATCTGCGTGATGTTTGGTTTCACGTCGGGTTTGCCACTATTCATTTTGTATAACCTGTTGTCGGCGTGGCTCAAAGCAGAGCAAGTTGATCTCAAAGCGATAGGCTTGTTTGCGCTAGTTGGATTTCCTTATACGTGGAAATTTTTGTGGTCACCGTTAATGGATAGATTTCATTTTCCATTATTTGGTCGTCGGCGCGGTTGGATGTTTTTTTCTCAGCTAGCGCTGCTGGCGGCGATCGCCAGCATGGGTTTTTTCTCTCCCCTCACCGATTTGCCAGCGATTATTTTTCTTGCCGGCGTCATCGCTTTTCTCTCAGCTAGCCAAGACATTGTGATTGATGCGTATCGTCGCGAATTATTGTCAGATGATGAGCAAGGGTCAGGTACTGCACTTTTTGTGAATGCCTACAAAATGTCGACCTTGGTTCCCGGATCGTTGTCGTTGATTTTGTCTGACTTCGTGAGTTGGCAGATCGTTTTTTATATTACTGCGCTATTTATGCTGCCGGGTGTGGTGACCACACTCGTGATTCGTGAGCCCGCTATTTACGGCGAACCACCACGCTCATTACGCGAAGCCGTGGTTGAGCCATTCAAAGAATTTATCCATCGCAGTGGTTGGTCACACGCCTTGTTGATACTCGCATTTATATTTCTGTATAAGCTCGGCGACTCGATGGCCACAGCGTTAGCTACGCCGTTTTATATGGAGCTGGGCTTTACTCGCACCACGATAGGTTTAGTCGCAAAAAATGCGGGCTTATGGGCAAGTTTGGCAGGCGGGATTTTAGGTGCAGTCTGGTTAGAAAAAACCGGTGTTAATCGTGGCTTGTGGATATTCGGTGTGCTGCAGGCCGTTGCCATACTCGGCTTTGCTTTGCTCGCGCAAACGAGCGTTGCCACGCCCGGTGTTGAGCCCAGCACCTTAATGCTAGGTTGTGTCATTGGCTTAGAAGCCTTTGCTGTGGGCTTAGGTACCGCCGCTTTCACCGCATTCATTGCAACGACCACAGATCAACGCTACACAGCAACGCAGTTTGCTTTATTCACCAGTTTGGCAGCGGTGCCACGCACTTTTTTTAATGCGTTAACAGGCTTTATTGTTGCGCAAACGGGGTGGTTTATTTTTTTCTTGATCTGTTTTGCCTTAGCCTTACCCGGCATGTTGCTGTTGCCGAAAATCGCACCATGGAATCCGGCGACAGAACCAGAAAGTCATTGATTCATGTTAGTGATTGCTACAATCAATGGCGCAATCATCTGGATGCAGGATGCATCGCTCGCTGCACCACTCTCAATAGATAGGTAAGCCTTAGCGCATGCTGAATTTTCTCTGGCTGGGATTTTTTTTGGTTGCCACAGCCAGCGCGCTGTGGCGATTACTAGTCATAGGCGACGCCAGCGTGTTTGCCGCGATGGTCGAGAGCTTGTTCGCCATGGCTAAGCTTTCGGTCGACGTGATGATTTTGTTGTTCGGTACGCTCACCTTATGGTTGGGATTTTTGCGTATCGCAGAACGCGCAGGCTTAGTAAGCTCACTCGCACGTCTGCTCTCACCTTTATTCACGCGCTTACTGCCTGGCGTACCTGCAGGTCACCCTGCCCTCGGTTTAATCACCATGAATTTCACAGCCAATGCGCTGGGCTTAGATAATGCAGCGACGCCTATTGGTTTAAAAGCCATGCGCGAATTGCAGTCGCTTAATCCTAATCCCGTCGTGGCTAGTGATGCGCAAATTATGTTTTTGGTGTTGAACGCATCGTCACTCACTTTGTTGCCCGTATCGATTTTTATGTATCGTGCGCAGCAAGGTGCGCCCGATCCCACGCTTGTATTTTTACCGATACTGCTAGCCACAACGGCATCCACACTCACGGGATTTTTTGCAGTAGCTTTTGCGCAGCGATTGAAATTACTTGACCCCGTAGTGCTACGTTTTTTGTTGGGCGCAGGTTTGCTGTTGGGGCTGACGATGGCTGTGTTGGCTAGCCTGTCGTCAGTTGCATTAGCAGCCTTGTCGTCAGTATTAGGTAATGCCATCTTGTTTGGTTTGATTGTGGCGTTTTTATTAGTGGGTGTTTGGCGGCGTGTCCCCGTGTACGAAGCTTTTGTTGAAGGTGCTCGCGAAGGATTTGAAGTCGCAAAAAATTTACTACCGTATTTAGTAGCGATGCTGTGTGCGGTGGGTGTGTTGCGTGCTTCTGGCGCCTTAGAATTTTTACTGCAAATAATCCGTGTGGGCGTTGAACTTATCGGTTGGGATCAACGCTTTGTCGATGCCTTGCCTACCGCTTTAGTTAAACCATTTTCGGGAAGTGCTGCGCGCGCTATGCTAATCGACACCATGAGTTCGCATGGCGTTGATAGTTTTCCCGCACTGCTCGCTGCGACGGTTCAGGGCAGTACAGAAACCACCTTCTATGTATTGGCCGTGTATTTTGGCGCAGTAGGTATACAGCGTGCACGACATGCCGTTGCCTGCGCCTTGCTCGCTGATTTGGCTGGTGTGCTGGCGTCTATAGCTGTCTGCTACTGGTTCTTCGGCTAACTAGACAGGCGTCACGTAGATTATGTTGGCCAGTCGTAGTTAATGATCAGGGGTGAGTGATCGGAGAAGCGTTCATCTTTGTACACCGATGCACTTTTCGATGTGGCTGCGATCACAGGTGTCGCGACCTGATAATCAATCCGCCAACCTACATTGTTCGCCCACGCTTGCCCGCGATTGCTCCACCAGGTGTAAGCCTCACCGGTTGTTTCAGGGTGCAGTAAGCGATATACATCACGCCAATCAGCTTTACCAAGTACGTCACTCATCCATTGGCGTTCTTCAGGCAAAAAGCCAGAATTTTTTTGATTACTTTTCCAATTCTTTAAATCGATTTCTTTGTGCGCGATATTCCAATCACCGCAGATCACCACTTCACGACCTGATTGTCGTAGCGATAGTAGATGCGGCATAAAAGCATCCATGAAACGAAACTTAGCCTGTTGTCGATCATCGCTAGATGAGCCTGACGGACAGTAGAGTGATATCACCGTCAACTTTTCAAAGTCGACTTGTACATAGCGACCCTCAGCATCAAATTCAGCATTGCCAAAGCCCGTCGTTACCGAAAGGGGTTTTTCGCGCGAATAAACGCCGGTGCCGGAATAGCCCTTTTTTTCAGCATAGTGGAAATGCCCGTGATAACCCGCGGGCGCTAAAAAATCGGGCGACATATCGCCGTGTTGAGCTTTCAGCTCTTGCACGCAGACGAAATCAGCTTGCTGTTTATGCATCCATTCGAAGAAATTCTTTTTGGCGGCGGAGCGTATGCCGTTGAGATTGGC
>CANGFL010000030.1 GCA_947453015.1 Oxalobacteraceae bacterium
GCGGTCATCGATAAACTGCGCGGTGCAATTAATCGGCTCCATCGGTGTATGCGCGAGATACGGTGCGCTGTACTCGGCCTTGATTGCTTTGGGCAGCTGATCATCGTCAATTTCATCGCCGATGCTGTAATACGTAAATCCTGATTCATCGCTCAAACTCTGGCGCAGCTGCTGCATCAACGTCTGATTATTTAGTTGTGAATGCGGCCCCGCTTGCCACACAGGTGTTACTACCTCGAGCGCACTTTGTGCAGTCCAGCGACTGCCGGCAATCACCGCAACGGCATCCGGCGCACCGGAGCGCTCTTGATTCAGCCTGACCACTTTCAATACACCCGGTAATTCATTTGCAGCGCGCGTATCAACACTGGCCAGACGACCACCCAAGTGTGGGCACATCAACAGCGCGGCATACACCATTCCCTTGGGCTTGATATCCATACCAAAGTCAGCGCTGCCATCAATCTTTGCTGGAATATCGAGTCGCGGCAGCGATTTACCGATTTGATTAAAGGCAGAGGCTTCTTTCAGTTGAAACGAAACATCGCCCAGCTCAGCCGCATCTGCGGCCAACTCGCCATAGCTGGCTTTTAATCCCTGCGCGTGAGTGACGCGGCCATCACTGGTATTGCACTCAGAAACAGGTACACCCCAACGATTAGCTGCTGCCAGCATCAGGCGCGCTCGAGCCGAGGCTCCCGCTTCACGCATAGGCAGCCAGCTATCCTTAACGCTGGAAGAGCCGCCGGTAGCTTGAATGCCCAACTCGCGTTCGATTTTGCGGGACAGCCACTTTCCCAAGTTATGAATCGCGCTCTGATCCTCGGGGTGAAATGGCAAACCATCCGCCAGCATCGAGGTTTCCCCGTAGATTTTGTCCAGAGGTGCCTGCACCACTCTGATCGACGTCAAAGGCACATCCATTTCTTCTGCAACCAGGGTCGGCAACGCCGTCATAATTCCCTGCCCCATCTCATTCTTGGCCAACACGACAGTCACGCGGTTGTCCTTACCCACCATGACCCAACCGTTGAGTTTCACATCCCCATGGCGCATGGGTGGCAACGTGGACGTATCTAGCCGCTGCCGGGGCGGCATGAGCGCCCAACCCACGACCAGCGAACCTGCTAGCGCGGCACCGCCTATCAAAAAATGGCGACGATTGAATTGCCCCGATGGCTGGTCAAACATGACTACATCCTCAATGGTTAAGGTGAACAGACCGAATGCTAGCCGATCTTAGGAAAAGACTCATAAAACTTCTGCAATGGCCATCTCGCAGCCCGCACTAATTACCCGCTGCTAACGAGCCACAGATTAGGAAAACCCATGACTGAAAATTTCTTTCAGACCTTAGTTTTACTGCTGCTAGTCACCGACCCATTCGGCAATGTGCCTTTGTTTATTAGCACCTTAGCCCACGTTAAACCCGAGCGCCGCTCACGAGTGGTGGTTCGCGAATGTCTGATCGCCTTTTTTTTGCTATTGATGTTCATGTTTGGGGGCCGCTATTTTTTGGAAGCGCTGCAGCTAAGTTCGACCTCATTACGCATCGGTGGCGGCGTGATTCTTTTTCTGATCGCTTTAAAAATGGTTTTTCCCAGCGCTGAAGGTATTTTTGGCCCGGCGCCAGAACAAGGCGGTGAACCGCTCATCGTTCCCTTAGCTATTCCAGCGCTGGCTGGCCCATCGGCATTGGTGACCGTCTTATTGTTTTCTACCAGTCACCGTATGAGTATGTGGCTATACGTCATAGCACTAATGATGGTGGCGGCGGTTTGGTTGGTGGTGCTGCTTTCAGCTGAACGTTTGCTCAAAGCCTTAGGGCCTGCCGTCATTACCGCCTTTGAGCGCCTGATGGGGCTAATCCTGACCGCTTTGGCTATAGAAATGCTGTTGGCGGGCATCACCACCTACATTCATGGACTGAACGGAGTTAGTCCATGAATGTAGTGAATTAAGACGCTTAAAGTGCTTATAACTGACCTTGCAAGCGCTATTATTGCGTTTTAGTCATAAATAGCGGCCTGATGCAGTCATGTCGGGTCGGTCGCCATGGATCAATTCAAACAAATTTCCACCTTTGTGGACGTCGCCGCACGCGGCAGCTTGTCTGCGACCGCGCGAGCTGAAGGCATTGCGCCCGCAGTGATCAGCCGCCGGCTCGACGCATTAGAGGCGCGGCTAGGTGTCAAACTCTTGCAGAGAACCACCCGCAAAATCGTGCTTAGCACTGAGGGTGTCGCCTTCCTAGAAAATTGCCAACGCATATTGCAAGACCTGGAAAACGCTGAAGCACAAGCTTCGGAGCGCAGCGCTCGCCCTAGTGGCCACTTGAGCGTATCTGCACCTGCAGGGTTTGGTCGGCAGATCGTGGCGCCGCTCATTCCGTCATTTCTGGCCGAGCATAGAGACGTCACCGTCACCTTAAATCTGAATGATCGTGTGGTTGACCTTATCGGCGAAGGCGTCGACATCGCTATTCGTATCGCAGACTTATCTGATTCGAGCCTGATCGGCATCAAGCTCGCCGACAATCAACGCGTGGTGGTCGGTTCACCGGAGTATTTTCGCAAACACGGTCGCCCCGCCGCCCCCGACGATTTGTCGCGCCATAACTGCCTGGCGATTTCCAGCGCTGGCAGCCAGCGCGGTTGGACATTCAGGCAAGGAGGCAAAAGCGTCACCCTTAAAGTCGGTGGCAACATGGTGTGCAATGACGGCACGGTGCTGCACGACTGGGCGCTCGCCGGCAAAGGCTTAGCCTGGCGCTCTATGTGGGAAGTGGGTAAAGAGATTGAATCAGGCACGCTAGAGACGGTACTTGACCAATTCTCAGCTCCGGGCAACGATATTTATGCCGTCTTCGCTCAGCGCCAGCACTTGCCGCTTCGAATACGAGTGTTCGTGGATTTTCTCAGGCGCGCATTCGCGGAAGAGAACTATTGGAAGAAGTAAGGAAAAAACGGAAGGACTAGGAAACTGGACAATAGGGCGAGTGAACAACAGAACGACTGACTATCAAAGACCTACTACATAAAGTAAAAGCCCCGGGATTACCGGGGCTTGACTTACTTATACTACTTGGATGTTCGAAGCTTGCTTGCCTTTAGGTCCGGACGTTACGTCGAACTTGACACGCTGGTTTTCCGCCAATGATTTAAAGCCTTGCGACTGAATTGCGGAAAAGTGTGCGAACAGATCTTCGCCACCTTCATCGGGAGTAATAAAGCCAAATCCCTTTGCATCGTTGAACCACTTCACAGTACCTGTTGCCATCTTACTTCCTATCTTAGTTCGGTTACGGCGGGGATACCGCCAGAAAAGCGTCTCAACCAAGTAAGGAATTACAGAAAGCCCTGCACCACTGCTACTCGAATCTCAACGTGGTCGCGATTATACTTGAAAAAATTATCACACTCCTTCCAAGTCACTCGGGAATTTGATATAGATCGAATGCAGGACATTCAAATGACACGATGACAAGCATTCATGCTCATCCCTTAAATGGGCCTGCGAGCACGTAGTCATACCAAATAGCCTATAGTTCTAGCCTTCACGCCCCTAACGTTCCTAATCACCGGTCTTATTCATGAATTTCGATGTTGCCATTGTGGGTAGCGGCCTTGCTGGCCTGTCCGTTGCCCTCCACCTCGCCGACCACCGCAAAGTCGTCGTCATTTCCAAGCGCGCGCTACGCGACGGCGCCAGTGATTGGGCCCAAGGGGGAATCGCCGCTGTACTGGATTCCGCCGACAGCCATGACCAGCACGTGAGCGACACACTGATCGCCGGTGCCGGTTTGTGTGATGAAGGAGCGACCCGCGCCATCGTTGAACAAGGTCGCGCTGCGATTGAGTGGTTAATTTCTCAAGGTGTACCGTTTACTCGCGATGATGATGCCGAGATGGGTTTTCATCTCACCCGCGAAGGTGGGCATAGTCAACGTCGCATCATTCACTCAGCGGATGCTACAGGCCACGCTGTGCAAGTCACGCTGGAAGAACAAGTTCGTCGTCATCCGAATATCACCCTGCTTGAGCATCACTATGCGATTGATTTGATCACCTCAGACAAGGTGGGTGTCAACAACGGCACACCCCATTGCATGGGCCTATACGTGCAAGACGTCACCACCGGTCAGGTACAAACGATCGCCGCCGATCACACCGTGTTGGCGACTGGCGGCGCCGGCAAAGTCTATCTGTACACCACCAACCCCGACACAGCGACCGGCGACGGTATTGCCATGGCTTGGCGCGCTGGTTGTCGCGTTGCGAATATGGAGTTCATACAATTTCATCCGACTTGCCTGTATCACCCTTACGCTAAGTCTTTCTTAATTACCGAAGCCGTACGCGGTGAAGGTGGACTTCTCAAGCTACCTGCTGCTGCAGGAGCAGCTGCAGGACAACGCTTCATGCTCAGTCATGACGAACGCGCCGAACTCGCACCGCGCGACATCGTCGCGCGCGCGATTGACTTTGAAATGAAAAAACGGGGTTTAGATTACGTTGAACTCGACATCAGCCATCAACCCGCTGACTTTTTGAAAGAACACTTCCCAACGATTTATGCACGCTGCCTTGAATTAGGTATCGACATTACAAAACAACCTATTCCTATCGTCCCAGCGACCCATTACACCTGTGGCGGTATCGTGACTGATTTATCCGGCCGCACTGATCTGCCCGGTTTATATGCCGTCGGCGAAACAGCCTACACCGGGCTACACGGCGCGAATCGTTTAGCGAGTAATTCTTTACTAGAGTGTGTGGTGCTGGGACGTGCAGCTGCGCAGCATATTGAACTTCAAGCCAAGCCTAAGCAGGCGACATTGCCAGCCTGGGATGAAAGTCGCGTCACCAACGCCGATGAAGAAGTCGTGATTACTCAAAACTGGGATGAATTGCGTCGGTTCATGTGGAATTTTGTTGGCATCGTTCGCACCAGCAAGCGGCTGGAACGAGCACAGCATCGCTTAGCAGTGCTGAAAGAGGAAATTGACGAATACTATGCAAACTTCCGCATCACTCGCGATCTGCTGGAGTTGCGTAACTTAGTCGAAGTCGCTTCGCTGATTGTTCGTAGCGCAAAGTCGCGGCGCGAGAGTCGAGGATTGCATTACAGCCTAGATTATCCTGACACGCTGCCCAAGGCATTACCAACGGTGTTATCACCTAAACGTAAAACAGGTTCACGCAAATCGTAGAGCTGTAAAGTATTAGCTTATTTAACTGTGAGCTTATTTAACTATGAGCTTATCAAACGCTGCGCTGATTAAACGACGCGCAGTGAGTAATCGGTGGCCTTGATGTCTTTGGTCAGACTGCCGATAGAAATGCGATCAACGCCGGTCTCAGCAATCGCGCGTATGGTTGATCGAGCAATGCCACCTGATGCTTCGAGTACAGCGCGCCCTGCTGTTATCTTTACAGCGTCTTGCAACATCGCTATAGAAAAATTATCTAGCAATATAGATACTGCACCAGCATCTAACGCTTGCTGCAATTCATCAAGTGATTCAACTTCAATCTGAATACCTACACCGGAATGCAAAGCATTCGCTGCCGCCATCGCCGCCGCAATGCTACCCGCAGCAGCGATATGGTTTTCTTTGATGAGAATCCCGTCGTACAAAGCCAAACGCTGATTTTTCCCGCCGCCTACGCGCACCGCATATTTTTGTGCAAGCCGTAAGCCAGGTACTGTTTTACGTGTATCCAAAACAGAGGCGCGCGTACCTTGAATCAAATTTACGTACTCGCGCGTATTAGTGGCGACACCTGATAGCAACTGAAGAAAATTTAATGCGGCGCGCTCACCTGTCATCAGCGCACGCGCTGGACCGGTCAAGGAACATACCTCAGTGTCAGCAGTCATCGCATCGCCTTCGGCTACATGCCATGCGATAGAAATTCGAGGATCAACTTGATGCATCACTGCTTCAAACCACGGAGCACCACACAACACCGCTGGCTCGCGCACCACCACGCGTGCTTTAACTTGCGCAGATTCTGGAATCAGTTGCGCCGTCCAATCACCCGACCCAATATCTTCAGCCAGTGCAGCGCGAATGTTGTCTTCGAAAGCAAGCGACAGCGCAGCATCAAATGGCGCAAATGGATTCTGTAACGTACTCATGCCGGGCCTAGGCCCGCAAACAACGTTTGTTCCGCAGCCAGATCGGCAGAAGGTCGTACATTGGCTTTTCGTGACGCTGCAAAATCGAGCATACGATCGATGCACGTTACGGCCTTGGATCGAATCGTCTCATCGACTGAAATAGTATTGCGGCCGCTCTCTAAAACATCGGCCAGATTTTGCAGCGAGTTCATCGCCATCCAAGGGCAATGCGCGCAGCTCTTGCAGGTGGCGCTATTGCCAGCCGTCGGTGCTTCGATAAATACTTTGCCCGGTGCGGCCTGGCGCATTTTGTGCAAAATGCCATTGTCTGTAGCAACAATAAATTCGTTCGCATCGAGCGACGTTGTGGCGGCGATTCATTGCGAGGTTGAACCGACTACGTCAGCCAACGCCACTACGGACGCTGGCGACTCAGGATGCACAAGAATTTTTGCATTCGGATGATCGCGCTTGAGTAATTCAAGTTCTATTCCTTTGAATTCATCATGCACCAAACACGAACCCTGCCACAACAGCATATCGGCACCGGTTTGTTTTTGAATGTAACTACCCAAATGACGATCAGGCGCCCACAGAATTTTTTTACCCTGCGCATGCAAATGCGCCACGATATCTAAACCTATCGATGAGGTGACCATCCAATCGGCACGCGCCTTTACCGCCGCGCTCGTGTTGGCGTAAACAACAACTGTGCGATCAGGATGTGCATCGCAAAACGCTGAAAATTCATCGACAGGGCAACCCAAATCTAACGAGCAGGTCGCATCCAGATCAGGCATCAGTATCGTTTTATGTGGCGACAGTATTTTTGCGGTTTCACCCATGAAGCGCACACCGGCAACTACTAGGGTTTGCGCCGCATGATCGCGCCCAAAGCGCGCCATTTCCAGCGAATCTGAAACACAGCCGCCGGTTTCTTCCGCCAGATCCTGCAAATCTGAGTCGACGTAATAATGCGCAACCAGCACAGCGCCTTTTTCTTTCAGTAGGCGACGAATTTTATCTTTGAGCTGCAGCCGTTGATCCAGCGACACGGCCTCAGGCACACGCGACCACGCAGAGGCCAAACCACGGCCACCTTCCACTAAAGGACGTTCAAATTCTATTGTTTTGATTTCCATACGGTGTGGGCTCCGGCCCATCATGTCTCAGAAAAATTGGCGCTAGATACAAGCACTCAGCCTTGCGTATCTGTAGCGAAGTCGTGAAGTTTATCACCGGCACACCGGTCTGGCAGGAAGCCAGACAATGACGATTATCAGACGCTGAAATGTAGACTAAATTCTTCCGAATTAGCGCTGAGACGGCAGTGCGCTCCGACTGGCAGTGTCAGTTTGTCGCGCACATGACCGAAAGGCAGTCCAGTCAGAATCGGCACCTTAATCTGCTTACGCAGATAGGTCAGCATGGCCGCAAAGTCATAGCCATTATCGTAATCCGTCAATTTATAAGCTGAAAAATCACCCAAGATAATGGCCCGCTGATTGTGTAAAACACCCGCGTGCAATAACTGCAACATCATTCGTTCAATGCGGTAGGGATGTTCATTGATATCTTCAACAAAAAGAATGCCCTGCTCTACCTTAGGCATCCAGCGGGTGCCGATCAAATGCGTCAATAGGGCGAGGTTACCACCCCAAAGTTTGCCTTCGCATTCAATCACTGGATTACCGCCGGCTTTGGTAGTCACTTCGAAACTGGGTGAAGATAACGCCTGCCAAAAATGACGATGCGTGAATTCACTCACATCAGCACGACTAAAATCATCGCAAATCATCGGTCCGGCAAAACTAACAGCGTTCTGAGTCAGCATACCCATGTGAATCGCCGTGAAATCACTATGCCCAATAAAACGCTTGCCGCTATTGGCTAGCAAGTCGAAATCGATATCAGGTAATAAGCGCGATAACCCATAACCACCGCGCAATGCAATCACCCACTCGACGTCAGGATGTTTAGCAGCATGGTGTAGTTGAGCTAAACGCTCTGCATCGGTCGCTGCAAAGCGCTGATAACGCGTATCTGCGGCACTAAAATCATGAATCTGATGACCTAAATCACGCAGGTGCTGCAACGCGCGCAAATACGCCGCCTGATCGGTGGCATAGCCACTGGGGGCGATAATAGCGATGTGACGTGAAGGCATAGTCATAGCAATCTCACGATTCAGTGCGTACTTGTTGGCGACGCTCGGCGAAAAAAGAGGACAACATTTTTCCACATTCTTCGGCCAGTACGCCGCCGTCGAGCTGGGTCTGATGATTTAGTTTTTTTTCTGCGAAAAGATTCATGACTGAACCGCAGGCTCCGGTCTTGGGGTCACTAGCTCCAAATACTACGCGCGCTAAACGCGCATGCATCATTGCACCCGCACACATTGCACAGGGCTCAAGGGTTACGTACAGCGTGCAATCGACCAATCGATAATTACCTAATTTTTGCGCGGCGGATCGCAGCGCATTGATTTCAGCGTGCGCGGTTGGATCATGCTGCCCAATCGGCTGGTTGTAACCCACCGCAATCACTTCGCCGTCTTTCACAACGACCGCACCAACCGGTACTTCACCGACCAGTTTTGCCTCTGCTGCGGCATTCATCGCCAATCGCATGAAGGCCTGATCGCTCACGCACTCTCCGTAATCTCGGCCCAACAGTTGGGCGTCTCATGCAAAACGAGTTTATGCAATTTCAAGCCTGTACCAAAACGATCCCAATACACAGGTTTGAGAATATCAAACGCCGTACGCGCTAAATTTTCAACCGTCGGTATTTTGTTAATCACTACGGTTTTGTGATCAGGTATTCCGGCTAAAAAGTCGCGTACCGGTATGTCTTTTTCATACACAATAAATGCATGATCCCAAATATCTACCAAATGCTGATGAGCTAGTGATTTCACATCAGAAAAATCCATCAGCATGCCGTTGTCAGAACTGCCCTCTTCTTCAATCACCTCACCCACCAAGGTGATTTCAATGGTGTAGCGATGGCCGTGCAGATTACGGCACTGGCTTTTGTGATCTGGAATTCGATGGCCTGCATCAAATTCGAGTTTGCGTGTAATGGTTATCATTGGTTCAGGGTATGTGCAGCAATTTATGTGTTTGTATCGACAAGCGCCATTGCGGATGGTGCTTGCAGGTGTCTATCGCTAGTTGAGTATTTTTTTCTTTGTCTGGCCCATCCATGGGCTGCAAAAAGTGATACCGGAAGTTCATCGCCGCAAAGCGCTCTAAATCTTGCGCCGCTTGCGGAATGACAACCTTGATTTCATCACCTTGGTTA
>CANGFL010000031.1 GCA_947453015.1 Oxalobacteraceae bacterium
ACATCAAACTCCATCGCTTCTAACTGTTTGAGTTCGGCAAGTAGTTCTGAACGTTGCATTTTTTTATTCCGGTTGAAGTCTGTAAAAAAGAATACGAAGAATATGTGTGGACTCAGCTAAGCTTGCCGACTGAACTCAATAATCGAACAGTTTCTTGCTCGCTCATTGCGTCCTTAACTTGCGAATCAATATCGTGACCCTCGGTAGGAATGAAGTTACCGTTGATCTCAGCCGCCGGATTGATTTCTAGCGATTCATAGTAAAGATCGCCGATGACGCGAGCCCCTTCTTGTAGCTCTAGCGATTTCGCATGAATGTCACCCCATACGGTGCCCGCAATGATGGCATTGGTACAAAAAAGATTACCAGAGAGCTTGCCACGCATGCCAATAATGACCGTGGTTTTCTCTAAGCTTTTTCCTTTTAAATCACCGTTGATAGTGCCATCAATGAAGAAGGTGCCATTGAAATCGATATTGCCTTGAATAGTCGCTTCGAAATCAATTCGGGAATCGGCAAGCTGCCTATTGGTAGACAGTTGTTTTTCCAGAAATTTCATCGGCTTTCCCTCACAACAAAACACGGAGTCAGATTACTTTGTACGCAATACGAATTACTGCGCAGATGCTGAAATTTGGCGTAATTGAGAGTGACTGTCAACCAATCAATGTGTTCATATAGGCAAAGATAGAGAATGGACTTTCAGAGTGTATTGTTAGACGTTGATTTAGTTAAGAAAAATTATTTAGTTATTTTTTTATCTAAATGCGTCAAAATTAGGCACCCAAAGGAAGAACTATTTAATTTGACAAGGTAATCATGCATAAAATCTTTTTGATATTATTTGCACTTGGGTTGCCATTCTTTAAAGTTAGTTTTGCTGAAACAATTTCATCTTCAGCAAATACAGGTAAAGATAAAGATCAGTACAACACGGTGACATCACATCAGCAAGGTGCACCTGCTAAAGTAGTTAAGCAATCCACGAATATAAATCCTATTGTTGTTGTTCCAGTGGCGCCGGTTGGCCCTAGACCTTCGGCCCCGACTAGTAAATAACTCTCGATAAAAAATGACCGTTGCTCTTTTTGATAAATATGGTGGTGTACCCGCAGTCACACGGATAGTGCGTGACTTTCATGAGCGACTGATGCGTCGACCTAACTTGCGTCGCTACTTTGAAGAGATGGAAATGGATAAGGTAATCCAACATCACATCGCTTATGTTTCCTATGCACTTGGCAAACCAAACCAAGATTTCACGATGAAAAAAATGCACGACCAGCACATGCAAGCGGGCGTGACTAAGGCGTCTTACAACCAGATTATGGAAATTTTCTTCGCTGCCTTGGAAGAAGAAGGTGTAACGCCCGAAGATATCGAGCTCATCGAACATACGCTGAAGGAAGTACGCGGTGAGATCGTCAGCAAAGGCTTAGAAAAATAATTACGCTGACAGCCGCGGCATAACAAAAAAAGCCCCGCTCATTGCGGGGCTTTTTTCTGCTTAATGCATTTACATTATTTAAACGGCTGGGTGAATTGGAACATCACTGCATTCAAGCCCAGCAGGTTGACTTGCACCCGCTGCTTGCTATCGAACTCCCAACCTAAGGCTGGAACAATAGCGGGGGAAAATCCGCCAGAGTTCAGAGGTACTTTGTGCTGATACTTACCAACGTAGCCGTAGAGCATACCTGCGGTCCATTGTGCATACATCTGCGGTTGATCGAGCACACCGCGATAGATCTGACCCCATGGAAAAACGTAGCCGCTATCTTGACCAAATGAATTGCTAAAAAAGGCGGCTCCGGCGATTGATCCATCAGCACGTTCACGCTCGGCACCGATCAGCCACACAGCTTTGTGATCATCGCTAGGGTGGAAGTGATAAGTGTAAGGTGAAGCTATCAGGCTCCAACGATCACCCGATTTGGTGGAGAGGTCGAAACCATCGGTCCAATCGTAAGCAGACGCCATAGGCGCACTCAAAGCAGATG
Source organism: Oxalobacteraceae bacterium (assembly GCA_947453015.1). Taxonomy (GTDB): domain Bacteria; phylum Pseudomonadota; class Gammaproteobacteria; order Burkholderiales; family Burkholderiaceae_D; genus Pernthalerella. The sequence continues at coordinate 2,001 of CANGFL010000031.1, forward strand.
CCAAGCCTATCAGCACTGCGATAGCGTTTTTTGAAAAAGAAAGGGTGAGTAGTGAGCGCATAGATAAGATATGAATTGAAGGTTGATTTTCTGCGTTGCGTCAAAAACAGGAAACGGTAACATTTATTAAATGTAACTTCAACCGCCGACCCAACTCGACACGAAACAAGTAGGCGCGCATGAAACTAATTTCACTTTGATAATGACTCGCTCTTAAGGCCCCAAAAGATCCGCCAACTGGCTATAACACTCGCAATAAATCGCCAACTACCGGACAATTCGGCTATGCACCCAGCAAGCACCAGCAACCGCCACCTGTTTTTACTGATTCTGACAATCACCACCGCCATCAAGGTGTGGCTGGCTTTCAGCATTCCATTGATTGGCGATGAGGCGTATTTTTACCAGTGGGGTAAACACGTCGATTGGGGCGGTTTTTACGACCACCCACCGATGGTTGGTTGGTGGCTGTGGGGGGTACAGCAACTTTCCTCGTCGCTGCTTGTATTGCGCCTTCCATCCGTCCTACTGTGGATCGCCATAACCTACGGCATGATGGATCTGCTAAGGCGCCTGCAGCCGGGCAGCGAAGAAAAATCCTGGTTACTCGGCAGCCTGTTTCTCTTATTGCCTTTCACCTGGTCGCTGAATCTGATCACGACGGATACGCCGCTGATTTTTTTCTTATTTTTCTCGGGCTACGCCTTCCTGCGCGGCGAGCAATCCGATAGCTTGCGCTGGCATGCCTTCAGTGGCGTGTTGTTAGGACTTGCGCTGCTATCAAAATATTTTGCTGGGCTGCTGGCGATTGCCTATGCGGTGTACTTCGTGACGCGAGGGCCACGCGGCTGGTTACGGCTAGTAGTTATTGCGCTATGTGCTTTGCCATTTATGCTGCTAAATCTGGCATGGAATTCGACTCATTGCTGGAACAATATTCTTTTTAATCTTTTTAATCGGAATGAAGGCTCACATTTTTCGCTAAGCTATCTCGCTATTTATGTCGCGATGATGATCTATCTGGTCACTCCATGGACCGGCTGGCGATTAGTGCGCTCTCAAGCATTGCGCCAACATTGGCAACTGGTCTCGCTGTTTGCCGTGCCGTTTGCCTTATTTTTACTACTATCGTTTTATAAAACAATCGGACTGCACTGGGTATTAGCGTTTCTTCCGTTTGTGTTTTTAGCAGTGGGCATGACGCTCAATTACGAAGAATTTCGTTTGCATAGCCGCTGGAATTTTTTCCTTGGTGTGCCACACCTACTAGCTTTGCTCTTGCTGGCTTACTTACCAAGCTCAGCGTTTCAAGGAATGAAGCTACACACCGACATCGTTATGCATCGCGATGCACGCGCCCTGATAAGTACTATCAAAAAAGAGGCGCCATCTGACAGCGTATTAATGACAGCTTCGTATAGCTCGGCAGCTTTGCTGTCGTTCCACGCTGATCACTATCTACCGGTGTTTGGTGAAGGTAGTTTTCATGCGCGGTTTGATGACAACATTACCAATTTTTCAGAGTTTGAAGGCAAGACGATTCTGATTGCTGGCACGCGCCGCATGGAAGAAACTAGTTTCGCGCCTTATTTCGAATCGGTATCTGTGCGTGAACTGACGGTTGATGGTGCACGTTTTTGGGTGGCCGAAGGACGAGGGTTTAAATTTGAACCCTACCGCGAAAAAGTACTTAAGAAAATCGCAGCGACTTACTATCGCATGCCTTCCTTCTTACCACTACATGGTTGCCGCTTTCTCGAGCACTATAACTTTGAGCGGCAGAATCGCTGATGAATTCACAAAATTCATTAGCTAGTTAGGTATCACGCCTACTTGAATGAAAACCGCTTGTGACCTAAGTAGCTGGTAAAAACCGGCACCACCACACCAACCGCATGCGCTATCTCAGGTATAAATTGCGTGAAACCCATGCGCGGTAACAGGTAGTAGGCTAGTAGCATACTAATCACCCACGTCTGTATGACGGCAACGATGTTCACCACCACAAACCACAGCGCGCTGCGCTGCATGGATTGACTACTCTCAGTAAAAACAAAGTAGCGTGCCAGCGCAAAGGCCGTAACCATGCCTGTCAGGTAAGCCAACACCACAGCAACTGAAAAATTAACCCATTGGTTGTACACAATGCGTGAGCCAAAATTCACCGCTGCGGCCAAACCGCCCGTCACTAAAAATATGACGAATTGCCGCGACATAAAATGGCTAATCACTGCACCGCCTCGCGCGCCAGCTGACGACCAAATCCTATGCTCTCTGAAATGCCACGGTCTTCCGGGTAGTAATACGATGTATCTGCCACCCAAAGTCCTTTAATAGGCAACGCCGTTGGCGGCAATGTACTCAGATAGCCGGGATCGCAAATAGGTTGCGCATGACGATAACGACTAGCGCGTATATCAATGAAATCATCATCGCGTAAGTCAGGATTGATTTTCTTTAAGTAGGCTTTAACCTTCTCTAGAAATAGTTCATCCGCATCAGAAAATTTAGGGTGCTCGCCCGGCATATAGAACGGCACATACACGATCGAATGATCTAACGGACGCAAATTAGAATATTCAACCAGACCGGGAATATCCATGTCTGGATCATTCACATTCAGCCAAAAATTATTGGAAAGTGATTTTTTAAGTTTAGCAATGACGCAAACTACAGCGATATTTTTTAACGCTTGAAATTTTTGAAGTACGTCCTGCGGCAAATCCGGAATCAGACGCGGCACATACGGCAGAGGTACGGTGCTGATAACTTTGTCAAATGATTCGAGACCATCGCTCGTCTGAACAGCGGTCACTCTACCCTGCTCAATATGTATTTTTTTTACCGGCGAACGCAATCGAATAGTGCCACCATGCTGCTCGATATCGGCTTTCAATGCGTTTAAAAGTGTGGTTGAGCCACCGTTTAAGTAACCTAATTTTTCTCGGAACAAGTCATAGCGTGAACGTCCGATTCGACGTATGCGACTCCATATCCATGCCGCTGATAGATTGCTGCTGTAATCGTAAAACTTATAGTCAAACAAGCGGCGCCAGAGAACTTCCCACGCTTCATCACCAACCCAACGTCGTATCCATCCAGTGGCCTCAACGTTATCTAAAGGCTTCCAATTAGTACGTTTGGTACACAAAAAAGCGTGCAAGCCATAACGAAATTTTGCGGCCAAACTCAAACCACGAAAGCGCAATAAGGCAAAGGGATTGCCCCAGGCTTGCAAGCGGTTTTGGTACCAATAACCCATTTTTGTTTCGACCCAGTGCATCTGATGCGCAATACCCAGCTCATCCAGGATTTGCAAAAATGCGCTGTCGGAGGTGCAATGAAAATGATAATAGCGCTCAATTTCCAGACCAGAAAAATCGAAGCATGCGGTCATGCCACCGACGCGATCATCCGCTTCGAATACCACCGGACGATGACCATCACGCGCTAATTGATACGCCACCGCCAAACCCATGGGGCCAGCGCCCAGAACGGCTATACGTTGTGACATGATTAAAATTCCAGCACCACCCGGCCATACACCGGATGATTAAAGGTTTCGTCGATAGCTGTCGCAAACGGCGTACATGTCACACCAAAGATAGTTGGCCAGTCGATGACTTCGAATTCATCCCGCGCTATCAACGCGGCCAACTGTTGTGTGGTGAACGGTGGATTACGATCAAACTGACTCCATAACCACAGCAAAAAATAAAACACGCTGTACGGTATGCGTAGTATCAGTGCACCCGCTGCGGTCGTTCTTTTTATAGTGCGAATGATGTCTATGTAATCAATTTTTTCATGCCCTGAAATATTGAATACACCTTTATTCATTTTATTTTCTAAGCAGCTAATGATGATGTTGCAAAAATCACCGACATACAAGGGTTGACGCAAGTAGCGGCCATTACCTGGAATAGGAAATACAGGCACTTTTTTCATAAACCGCGATAACCAGCCCAGATGTTTTCGATCAAACCAACCAAACATTAATGTGGGACGTAAAATGGGACAAGCGATACCGCTATCCAACACCATTTTTTCCTGCAATTTTTTAGTCTGAGTGTAGTAATCATCGGCAACCGATTGAACCACTGATGAGCTAATATGAATCAGCTGCTCGACCTGACCAGCTTTTATCGCCTCTAAAATCAAACGCGTTGAGCTCAAATTATTGCGCTCGAAGTCAACGTAGTCATTACCACCAATTTGAGCTTGCAACATCACTACGGCACGAGCTTGTTTGAAATGTCGTTGCCAGTTACCCGGCTCAGCGAGATCAGCGTATTCAATGATGATATCGGGATGTAGTTGCTGCAGCACGGCTAGATTAGCGCGATGCTTATCCAGCACGACCAAATTTTTATAACCGCGCTCTTTTAGTCGCACCACCAAATTCTGACCGACCAGACCGGCACCACCCGGCAAAATGATTTTTTCTTGGTTCATTCAGATATTTAGCTTATTGAAAATCGAACGCGGCAAATGTCGAATCACCATCATGATGATGGCCCATTTAGCCGGCACATACGCCACCGGAGTACCCGCATCAATCGCAGTGATGATGCGGCTTGCAACAGCTTCTGCTGAAGCCATACCGCGCTGTGGTAAATGCGCTGTCATGGGGGTTGCAGTGGGGCCCGGTTTGATCAGTACGATAGTGATTTTTGAATGTGCAAAACGATGCTGCATGCCTTGTACATAGCGCTCAACCATGCCTTTAGCTGCGCCATACACATAATTTGTTTTGCGACCTCTGTCGCCTGCTACCGAACCGATAACAGCGATCGTACCGCGTCCGACTTGTTCCATCTGTTGAGCAAAGGCTTCTGCAAACAAAACCGGTGACACACCATTAATTTCTAAAGCCTCTCGAGCCTGCGTTACGTTTTGCTCGCATTCTTTTTGCTCGGGCAGATTGCCATGGGCAATCAATACAATATCAATCGCTTTTTCTGCGGCTAATTTTTGGGCCAACGCTGTAATGCTGACAGGGTCAAAAAAATTAACTTCATGGGCTGTAACCGATGAATGAGGACTTCTGACTCTTAAATCAGCGGCGACACGTGAAACGCGAACTAAATCACGGCCTATTAAGACGATATCCACAGCTGCACGCACCCACAATCGTGCGCACTGCTCTGCAATCGCTGAAGTGGCGCCTATGATGACAATGCGCGGTCTGGACACGATGCGATTCCTTCTCAATTACCCATTAGCCGTCGTGACATCGCTGAACTGATACCTGAATCACGATGGGTCAAAAATTCTTTTAAATGCGGATAACCTGATTCAAACAGATCAACCGGCATGCGTACATCTTTAGCAGGATATAAACGGCCCTTAGCTTCACGAACAATCGCATCCAATGCGGATAACAATTGAAATGTTGATGCGCCTTGATTTGGAAAATCGAGTGCTAATGTCACTCCGGGCATGGCAAAACTCAACAGGCCTTTCGACTCACGCTCACCAAAGGTTTTAAGTACCGCTAAAAACGAGCCGGTGCCAGACCGAGCAATACGCCGCAGCATGGCCTGAGTCGCCTCTTTACCCACTGATCGCGGTAGTACGCATTGATATTGGAAGAAACCGCGCGGCCCGTAAATACGATTCCATTCCAATACATTATCGAGAGGATGAAAAAAAGTTTCGTAATGTTGAACCGAGGCGCGCTGGGATTTTTTTTGATGAAAGTACAACGCATTAAACGGACGCAGCGACCATCGATTAACCAATGATACGGGTGGTACAAACGGAACTTTGATCGATCGCCCTGAGCGCGGCTGATCTTTACCCGCATCGACAGCATTGGCGCGCATAAAAATGCCACGACCTTCGCCACTCAAACAATCCACCCACGATACGGTGTGTTCCCAATCGGCTTCGGATGAATCAGCTAACTCAAAGAACTCGGCCAAATTTCGATAAGCAAGTGTCTCAACTGCAAGCCATGGGCCAGGTACACGCTGCAATTGCAGCTCGACTTCGGTAATGACACCGGTTAATCCCAGCCCACCAATCGTGGCTGCAAACATGGCATCCGCAGGACGATATTGCATCAAGCTGCCATCAGTGCGCGCTAGGGTGAATTGCAAAACATGATCACCGAAACTGCCCGCCTTGTGATGATTTTTGCCGTGAATATCATTCGCAATCGCACCGCCCACGGTGACGTACTGCGTACCGGGTACCACAGCTAACATCCAGCCACGCGGCAAACAAAGCCGCTGTATATCGCGCAATAGCACACCCGCTTCGCACAGTAATTTTCCACTGTGTTCATCAAAGCTGATGAAACGATCTAAGCCCGTGGTATTCCACAGCACACCGCCGGGATTTAAGCAGACATCGCCATAACTTCTGCCCATACCAAAAGGAAGGCCGTAGCGATCACGCTGCAATTGGTTGGCAACACTCAATCGATCGGTTAATCGATGCACTTGATGCTCGAACTGACCTAGCCTTCCCCAGGAATTAACCGCTACCACGAGACACCTCGAGTAGCGACGAACAGCACTAAAGCAAACGCACAGCCAGATAGCAAGCTCGCTTTATCGCGTACTGCAAATAACAATGGATCATCATGCATTTCTCCACGATGCGCTTTCATCCACATCCAGCTAATCCAAAACAGCATGACGGGCACGGCACTCCACATCACAGCAGGTTGCTGGTAGAGCTTAACTACCGCATCGCTATTTAAATATAAGGCCAGAACCACCACCGCTGCATAGCCTGAAGTGATACCTAAGGATTGCACCAGCGGCGCATCCGAGGTCCAGTAACCTCGCCCGTGTGCATGATCACGACCGACATCTGCGTGAGTTTTTAATTCAGCGTAGCGTTTTACAAACGCCAGTGATAAAAATAAAAACACAGCGAACGCTAACAACCAAAACGATAAGGAAATTCCTGCCGCTGCAGCACCGGCAATAATGCGTACGGTATACAGCATCGCCAACACCAAGCAATCAATCAACACGACGCGCTTTAAGCTCCATGAATAGGCGCAGGTCAGTAAAAAATAAAAAAGCAACCAACCTACAAATGCTGAGCCAACCGGTATGGCAAATAAAAAGGCATTTAGTAGTAGCAAAGGAAATAAGACTACTCCCTTGGCGACGCTGACTCGACCCGACGCAAAAGGTCGTAGTCGTTTACGTGGATGATGACGATCACTGTCCAGATCAAACAAATCGTTGGCGATATACACCGCAGATGCGCATAAGCTGAACGAAAAAAATGCCAGCAACAGCATGCTGGATAAATCGGCGCCGGGGGTTTGATGAGCAGCGAGCGGCGCGATGAATAACAATAAATTTTTTAGCCACTGATGCATGCGCAGCACGGAAGG
>CANGFL010000032.1 GCA_947453015.1 Oxalobacteraceae bacterium
ACCTGGTGACGATTTAAATAATTCAAAATAATTAGGATGTAAGCCATACATCAAACCAAATAGGCCGGGTACAGTCACAGCACCACTCGAGAGATGTTTTTCAAAGCGAGTTGAATGCTGCGCAAACTTATCCAGGTTGGGCATAACCTCGGCGTTCAGACTATCCGCCTGCCAACTCTCAAGCACGATGAATAAAATAGAGGGTGGATTAGGTTTGGGCGCGCAAGCAGGGTCATGCAGTGGATATCGAACTAGACCGCTAGATTTTTTTGATGTTGATTCAACTTGGCCTGCTTCGGCCGGGAACATCGCTGGCCACCAATTGCTAATCGCTTTGGCGCTGTCCGATTTCTCTACAGGGTAGTAAAGCGGCAAATAAGGTCGATAACTCGTAATCTCTTCGCGGTTAAAGTAGGCGGCCCAGATATTGATCACTGAGTTAGCCGCTAATCCGGCAGGCATCAGCAACAAGCCAATAATAAATATCGGCAGTCGTTTAACTGAACCCGTGCGGTCGGATGAATACAACCAGAACACACCTGCCAGCATCAAGAGTGCCAAGCCACCTGCCACTCCTAATACAAAGGTGGGTATGCCCATACCGTGTAAATCCAGAAGAAACATCCGGACTAACAGCCAATCAAGGTGAAAACGGTACAGATTGAAAACGACTAGATCAATCGCCAGATAAACCAGCCAGACCCAAGCGAGTAACGGTAACAACCAACGTGTCTTGCTAAACAAACTAAAAGGCAGGAGCAGAGCACTACTCAGCAACAGCAGGGTGCCGAAATAACCCGCGATACTGATTTGGTAAGCCCATGGCAAAAAACTATCTGAGGACGGCGCATCACGCAAAAAAAGTCCTACTGCGGCGGCTGTCAGCAGACACAGATAAAAGGTCAGTTTGATGTGATTGTTCAGTCGCTGTTTCATGAGCGAATGAATTATAGTCTGAGCTTATGCAGTTCTTAGTGAGGACTTTGCTTCTATAATCGTCATGAGCTGACGAAAGAGGGGGAGATCGATGAAAACAAGCTACGTGATTATTGTCACGCTGATGCTAGTGGCTAGCCTAACGGCGCAAGCATCAGACAAAGAAGAAAAGCCCACCCCAGAGCCGCAACTCAGCGTAGGCGAAACGCCCGCCATGTCAGAAATCCCGACCATGAAACAACAAGGTCAGCGGATGGCGGTGCTGATGGAGCAACTGTCGAAAGAGAGTAACCCCGACATCCGTCGCCGCATCATGGCCGAAGCCATGTGCCCGCAATAAGCGCTTAGTGCGCGCCGGTCAATATCCATTCCGCTAGCATCGAAGAATCGGTCGGGTTAAGGTAGTCAATGGCTGGATGCGATAAGTCACCCCAGCGCCCTTGGCTTCCTTCCCGAATACGTTGTGCCAGCTCTGTAATAACGGGCTTACCTTTGTAGCGTTTGGCGATCGCTTTGAGGGACGGTCCCGCAGCACTTCCGGTGGCATCGTGACAACTGGTACAGCCAGAGGATTGAAATAAGGTCCGAGCAGCGCGCATATCCACAGCATTCATTTTGGCAAATGCTTCAGGCGCTGTAGCCAATACGACTAAAGTGAATGAAAGGCTGATTAATTTTTTCATGACAGATCTCCCATAGCGCCTATGACAGACGCCTTGATCTGCATTAACTCACCAACGGGCTCAAGGAGCCTGTATCCAGATCAAAATTTACTGTCTTGATCGATCGGTTCGTTGAAAAAGATTGTTTGAGGATTATGAGCGGCGCGAAATGCATTCGGGCTGCCTAGGCAGCCCGAAAATAAAATCTCGAATTTAATTCAGATTTCTAAGGTGTTTCGTCGGAAATGATGGGCGCTTCAGGAGCCTCAGGTTCCGCCGGCGGTGGTGGCGCTGCAGGTGTTGGAGCTGGAGCAGATTGCCTAGTTGGCACGTTATTACCCGTCTTGTAGATACTGCCCTGAATCGAGCCACCCTTCTTGATTTCCATTTCAGTGTAGGTCACCGAGCCGGCAATCACGCCTGTGGATTCAACCAATAAAGTTTTATTGGCCACGGCGGTATCTGATAATGAACCTGCAACTTTGATGTGATTGGCGGTGGTCTTACCGTCGACCGAACCATTCGTTTGAATAGCGATCACATCGGCAGTCAATTGACCTTCTAACTTGCCGTCAACGCTGGCGAGTCCGGGCACATTCATGGTGCCCTGCATGTAAACGCCGTCTCCTACAAACAAAGAGCCGGGTGGAGTTGTATCAGCCATAGGTTTTTCGTTCAGGGTTGATAAGAAAATGCTTGCCAAAGCTGTTCGATATCGCCATAAGCCACGCGATGTTGCATCATACAAGTTTTACATGGTTTGCACTACTTCTAGTAAACATCTTCTAAAAATACTATTTTGAAAACACTCACCAGCCCACATCCTCCCCGCCTGCTTTTATTTGCTGGTCATGCTGGCACAGGCAAGACTACTCTAGCCAAACGTGCTTTGCCTCTACTGGCAGAAAAAAGTAAACGCGACTTTTTCTTTCTCGACAAAGACACCGCCTATGGCGCGTTTAGCTCTCACGTCATGGGTCTGCTAACAGGAAATCCTGCTGATCGCGATAGTCCTACGTATCTGCAAAATCTTCGCGATCGTGAGTATTCAGGATTACTCGACATTACCCGCGAAAATCTCGCTCTGGGAATGAATGTGATGTTAGTCGGTCCCTTCACCCGCGAACTCATGGCAGGCAAATTTTTTGAGCCCGCTCAATTAGACATGCCCGCGCATACCGAATGTCGTGTCGCGTGGATTGATTTATCTACCGAAGAAGCGAAACGTCGCATTGAAAAGCGCGCCGATGCACGCGATGATTGGAAGTTGGCCAACTGGGATGATTATCTGAAGAGACGCGTTCAACCACCCAGCCATGCCTCACTACGTCGTTTTGATAATCAAGAATTTGATCCGACAGCGTTTGATTTGTTGATTGATCATTTGCTGTCGTGATCTATTAAAAAATCGAATCACTCGATCGCTTGATAAACCAAGGTTTTAATCATGCGACGGTAATACTGACGTGACGCACCGGGCGTTTGTGCCATCAGTAAACCAATGACTTGTTCTTTAGGATCAATCCAAAAGAAGGTTCCGCCATAACCACCCCACGCATAGTCACCTTCAGAACCCGGAACGCCCGCCATACCTGGGCCTTGTCTCACCATAAAACCCAAACCAAATGTATAGCCTTGCACACCCATCAATAGTTCACCGGGCTGTGTCGGTGTTGCGACCTTGGGCCCCAGATGATCAGACGTCATTAACGCAATCGTCGTGCGTGATAGATAACGCTTGCCATCGAAGCTACCACCATTGAGCATCATCTGACAAAACCGCAGGTAGTCATCCGCAGTCGTTGAAATACCTGCACCACCCGAATCATTGCCCATCGGTTTGGTCACATCGAGCACGAGGTAGTAAGGCTGCCCGGTCAACGGATCAATACGAAACGGTTCTGCTAATCGTGCAGCTTTTGAAGCGGGCACCAAGAAGCTTGTATCTTTCATTCCCAGTGGTTTGAATAAACGTTCTTCGAGCAAGGCACCCAAGGTCTGATTGGTGATCGATTCAAGTACACGGCCCAGCAAATCAGTGGATAAGCTGTATTCCCAGGTTGAGCCCGGTTGCCATAGCAACGGCGCTTTTGATAAGGCTTCGATCTGTTGTTGCGGAGTCAGTGTGATCCACTTACCTTGAACTTCAGAAGAAAATAATCCGGCTTCCTGATACGGCCCTTTAATCGCCGTGAAGCGCGTGAATTCTGCATAAGTAATTCCAGACGTGTGTCGTAAGAGATCATGAATCGTGATGGGTCGTGCAGCCGGAACACGTTCGCTATTACCATCAGCGGGATTCGACAACACATTCATTTTCGCCATCGAAGGAAAAAATTTTGATACAGGGTCATTTAACTGCAGACGACCTTCTTCTACCAGCATCATCGTCAGTACAGACACCAATGGCTTAGTCATCGAGTACGCACGGAAAATGGCATCGCGCGTCATCGGCTTACCACTGGGCTTGTCTTGATAACCTACGGCATCGGCATAAACAATCTTGCCTTTGCGGGCAACCAAAACCACCGCACCGGGCACACGATTTTCAGTTACCTCGGTTTGCATCAAATCGTGGATACGCGTCAGTCGCGTTGGCGACATGCCTTGCGATTGCGGCAGACCAGCGGCAAGCTCAATCGCTGCAACACCTGCGCTCAGCACCAACAGGCTGACGGGCATCAGCACACGACGAATCAGTGGTGATGAAAAATAGCGCATGAATATCTCCTAGTTATTGAATCAAGCGTAGCAACGCATAATTATTTGCGTCACTACTTTGTGTAGATAAAGCCTAAGCTTATGAACGTGATTTCAGCCAAGTTTTACGAAGTCGCATTGCAGTCAGCGGCTTGTCGCGCATGGCCAAGCTAAATTGAGGTGCCGTGTCCGATTCAAGCGTCACGTCGAAGGTCATCAATTCATCACGTCGGAAAGCATGTACTTCAACGGTATCGCCAACTCGATAGCGCTGCAACAAGCCATCGAGATTGCTGCCCGTAACGCGTAAACCATCGATAGCAACCAGCGTATCGCCCGCCGACAAACCTGCGTGATGCGCAGGCCCCGTCTCGTGAACGCTAGCTAATTTACACAGACCACCCTCTTGCTGAACACGAACATTCAAGGAGAGTTTGTTTGTTTTACGTTGATCGCTGAGAGTGATTCCCATACTAGCGAATGCATCGGCGAGCGGTAGATCGCGTGTACCGCGTACGGCTAAATCAAAAACAGATTTCAACTCCAATCCAGTGATTTCGTCGAACAAGGCTTCTAGTTCGTGATCTTCCACGCCGATGCCGCCATTAGCTGAATAAAAATGCCGGCCATAACGCCGCCATAGCGCACGCATCACATCGTCCAACGAGCGCTTGCCGCGTGTATCGCGGCGTATGACTAAATCTAGAAGCAACGCTACTAACGAACCTTTAGCGTAATAACTAACAATCGCATTCGGTGCGTTTTCATCTTGCCGGTAGTATTTAGTCCACGCATCAAAACTTGATTCAGCAACAGTTTGCTTCAACCGCCCACGACTGCGATGTACGCCATTGATCGTTTTTTCTAGCAGCTTCAAATACGTTGGCATATCAATCACACCAGAGCGCAACAAGATCAAGTCATCGTAATAACTGGTAAAGCCTTCAAATAGCCATAGCAGTGTTGTGTAATTTTCTTGATCTAATGCGTAGGGTGCAAATGCAGCCGGTTTAATTCGCTTCACATTCCAGGTATGAAAATATTCATGGCTACAAAGACCAAGAAAACCACGATACCCATCCGTTAGCTCCGCTTGACCCAACACTGGCAAATCATTGCGCGCGCAGATGAGTGCCGTCGATGCTCTGTGCTCTAAGCCACCATAGCCTTCGCCAACCGCCAGCGTGAGAAACACATAACGAGACATGGGTGCAGATTTGCTGTTCGGCTCAAAAAAAGCGATTTGTTCTTCGCAGATTTTTTTCAGATCTGATGTAAGACGCTGGGTATCGAGCCCAGGAACTATTCCGGTAATAGCCATCTCATGCGGCACACCATAAGCCTGGAATGAAATCAATTCGAACTCACCCATCTCAACCGGATGATCAATCAATTCATCATAATCATCAGCCACATAGGTACCGAATCGATGCGGACGAGCTTTTAGTTCACGCAAAGAAGTCGCAACACGCCAAGCACTAAATGATTCACCTGCAGGCGCTTGAATATCAACGATATGCGGCAACGCTTCTTTACCGTGCGCTTTTAGAAAAACACTGGTGCCGTTAAAAAATCCATGCGTCTGATCCAGATGCGCCGCACGCACCGATAAATCCCATGCATAGACTTGATACGTCATCTCAAGCGCGCCCTTGCATGGCGCCGCTTGCCAGGTATGTTTATCGAGTTTTTTTAAGCGTAGCTTGCGACCTTCAGAACCCGCGCTAATGCTAATGATGTTGCGAGCAAACTCGCGAATCATGTAACTACCTGGTATCCATGCCGGAAGAGAAAACAGCTGACCTTCGATGGCGGGCTTAGTGATAGTGATAGTTACTTCAAACAGATGCATTACCGGATCAATAGGAACGATACGGTAATGTACAGATTCGCGACGCGTTGCCATTACGCTCTCACATTAACGACGAGTCGGCCTTTGACTGCGCCCGCAAGAATTTTTGGCGCCCACTCCAATGCCTGCGCCAATGTGATTTCGTGCGTGATTTTGTCCAACGTATCGGGCTTAATCTCCAGCGCTAAATTAGACCAGGCAGCAATACGACGAGCAATCGGCACCATCACGCTATCAACACCAATTAATTTAACGCCGCGCAAAATGAAAGGCGCGACCGTCGCAGGAAAATCCATACCTTGTGCCAAACCACAAGCCGCGACCGTTGCACCGTAACGGCACTGCGCCACTGCATTAGCCAACGTATGCGAGCCTACTGAATCCACGACGCCTGCCCAGCGCTCTTTTTGCATCGCTTTACCGGGCGCAGAAAGTTCAGCGCGGTCTATTACATCCACAGCGCCTAAAGACTTGAGGTAATCTGCTTCGGCTAATTTTCCTGTCGAAGCAACCACCTTGTAGCCACGCGCAGCGAGAATAGCGATTGCCACGCTACCCACACCGCCGGATGCACCAGTAACTAATATTTCACCATCGGTTGGTTTCACGCCTTGTTCAGCTAACGCCATTGAACATAACATCGCGGTATAGCCTGCGGTGCCAATCGACATCGCTGTGCGCGTTGACATACCTTTAGGCAGCGGTATCAACCAATCGCCTTTCAGTTTGGCGCGCTCTGCCAAACAACCCATGTGCGCTTCGCCCACACCCCAGCCATTCAGCACCACCTGATCGCCCACCTTCCATGATGCATGCGTCGATGCAATCACTTCACCAGCGCCATCAATGCCGGGCACCATAGGCCACTTACGCACCACGGGTGATTTGCCAGTGATAGCTAAACCATCTTTGTAATTAATTGTGGAGTATTCGACAGCGATAGTGACATCACCGTCTGCAGGCAAACTTGCTTCATCAATTTGCGTTAACTCAGCGCGGGTTGTGCCGTCTTCATTTTTATTCAGCAGAATGCCTTTGAACATGTCTATCCTTGTTAGTTATAGGTGAGATCGTATGGAGTGATTTTTATTTGATAGCCGCTAAGCGCGATTCCAAGGCCTTGGAATCAATAGCACCCGGCACGCGTGAGCCATCAGTAAAGAATATGGTGGGAGTGCCGGTCACTTTGAGTTTGCGACCCAGCTCTACTACTTTGTCGGTTGATGCGGTTGCATTACACGATTCCGCTGCGGCAGCTGGCGTTTTGCCGTTAACCATCCAGTCATCCCAAGTTTTTGCTTTATCGGCTGAGCACCAGACGTTTTTTACTTTGGTGCGCGAATCATCGCTGAGAATGGGGTACATGAAGGTGTACACGGTAATGTCTTTGGTATCCGCCAACGTCTTACGAAAACGTTTGCAGTAGCCGCAATTGGGATCTTCAAACACAGCAATCACACGCTTCCCATTACCTTTGACACTTTTAACGGCAGCATCGAGTGGAAGATCAGTAAATTTAATTTTATTGATTTCATCCAAACGCGCTTGAGTTATGTCTTTCGATGTTTCTGTATCGAGAATGCGTCCAATGAATACAAATTTACCTTCAGCATCCGAGTAAATAATTTCATTGCCCACCTTAACTTCATAAAGACCGTTGTAGGGCGTTTTAATGATCGTCTCGATTTGCGTGCCATCACCCAATCGTTGAGTGAGCGTTTTTTTGAGTTTTTCTTCAATCGGTTGAGCCAATGCAGGCAGCGTCAGTGCAAAAAGAAAACCCAGTGCGAAACGTTGAACTAACTTCATCAGAAACTTTCAGTAGAGTTTGAAGAATAGGAATGGCCCAAGGCCTGTCTTGCAAGATGATTTTTCAGGAAAGGTATTTTATCGATCAACCGCATACCTGCATTTCTAAGTAGTTTGACCGGAGGTAAGTCAGACGAAAAAAGTCGGTACAAACCGTCTGTAGTGACCTGCATAAGTAAAATATCTTCAGCGCGCTGGCGAGCATAACGATTGAGCAAACGAGCATCGCCACAATCAACGTCTTTGGACTGACTCAGCACTGAGAGCAGTGCGTCCACATCCGCAAAACCTAAATTCATGCCCTGTCCCGCTAAGGGATGCACAACATGAGCGGCATCACCAACGAGCGCAATTCGGTTGGCGATCAACGAATGCGAGCGTATCAAACGCAAAGGAAAGGCTTTCGGTACAGATGGCGGCAACATCTCAAACTGTCCCAATGTTTGGCCGGGCAAAACAGAAAGACGCTCACATAACTTTTCTGGAGACTCTGCCATCAATCGATTTGCCAGTGCCTCAGGTGCCGACCATACCAACGAAACGCGTTGGCCGGGCAAAGGCAGCAATGCCACAATGCCATCTACTCCAAGAAACCATTGGCTAGCAACGCCGTGATGAGCGTTCGTACATGAAAAATTCGCCACCACCGCACTTTGATCATACGAACGGTAATCGATGCTCGTGTCAGCTTGCGCCCGCACCCAAGAATTGGCGCCGTCAGCACCTATGATTAACGACGTGGTGAGCATTTCACCGTCATCCAACATCACTTGTACATGATGCTCTGTATGTAAGAGCTGCTTAGCGCGCCCTTTAATGAAATTTATGCCGGATGCAAAACTCAAGGCAGAGTCCAAAGCACGATTCAGATTGCTGTCTTCAACAATCCAGGCTAATGCACCTACACGCGCACCATAAGCATTAAAGCCCAGGCAACCGGGATTGGTTTGATCGTCACCTTGAACAGCCATCGCATCGACCGGTGCAATGCGCGACGAATCCATCGCATCCCAGACTTTAAGCGACGAAAGCAGGCTCTTAGCGACATGATTAAGGGCGTAAACGCGTTGATCCCATACTGGCTGACTCTCGTTGGAGGCTGTTTTTTCTGACATCTCAGGCGCCAAAAGCGCCACTTTGTAGCCTGCACGTGCCAACGCGAGTGCACTCGCTTTACCAATCACGCCATTGCCAATAACGCAGATATCCGAATGAATTTTCATTGAGTGAGACGTGACCAGATCGCTTTGATAACCGAATCTGGATTATAGCCTCGCTAGCACTTAGCTTTTCATAAGGGGAATGTTTTGCTATACTCCCGCCTCTTGGCCTGGTAGCTCAGTCGGTAGAGCAGAGGATTG
>CANGFL010000033.1 GCA_947453015.1 Oxalobacteraceae bacterium
CGCTCCGAAAGAATCTGAGCAAATTCAGGGTTAGTTGAATCGTTTTCTGTATCAGTCAGCATGTTTGGGCAGTCGGTAGAGGTATGGGTCATGAAAAGCTCCGAAGCATAGTAATAACGCGCATGAAAACACGCTAATGTTAAACGATGATGAATTACTAAACCAGAAACGGCGTTGCGTGCAGGTGGGATTTTTGCGTATCGTCGTGGCGGGATTTCAGTATTGCCGAACTGCCATGGGCCAGTCGACTTCTGACCAAGCGGCTTGTTCTTTTTGTAGCCAGTGAGCGAGTGTTGGATGCTTGCGCAGCATAGTGGCAGGAATATCAATTTCAATTTTGTGACGAATTCTGACGCCGACTAACTCTTCACTCAAATCGATACGCGAATGGCTGAATAATATGCCTAGTCTTAACGATAGAATTGCCTTCGCCAAATCGGGTAACGATAAGGCCTCGGTCACTTTTTTTAAGTTACCTTTTTGAGAAAGTACCAGGATGCTGAGAATGTGTTGTTCTTGCTTAGTGAATCCGGGCAGATCAGCATTTAGAGTTAGATAGGCACCATGTTTATGAAAACCGCTATGCGATACCGCCATTCCCACTTCATGCAATCGAGCAGCCCATGCAAGTAACCGATCGTAATGATCTGTTTCAGGTTCAAGCTGAGCATGCAGCACTTGGGTGTTGGCTTTAACTCTTGCGCCGCGCGCTTCATTCACGCCAAAGCGCCGTCCAAATTCACGCACTGAATCGCGGCGACGATCTTTGCTGCTTCGACGTAAATGCAGATCCCACAGCACGCCCATGCGCAAACCAGCTTCTACAGGCTGCATGTCGCGCATGCCTAGTTCTTGGCATAGACCTAATAGGATGGGAAGTCCACCCAGCACTACCGCACTGCGTTCAGGTTTGATGCCTATGAGTTCAGTTTTACTAACGCGTCCGCATTCAATCAGTAAATCACGTAATGCCCGCAGGCTTTTTAGCGATAGACCACCATCACCTAGTGAGTGCGCTTCTATCAGATCCGCTAAGGTTCGCATGGTGCCGGAAGAGCCGTAGGAGACCGTCCACAGCCTCGGATGAAATGGCTCCATGCCATCTTCGAAATAACTACGTGCGTTGAGAACCGCTTCAGCAAATGCAGATTCAGTAATCCTATCGTTACCGAAAAATTCTAGCGCTGTGTTAACTGTGCCCACACTGAAGGATTCAACACTTTCGATCTGACTACCTTGACCTAAAACCAGTTCAGTAGAGCCGCCACCAATATCAACCACTAATCGACGCTCGTCAGGTAAATCGATTGTGGAGGAGACGCCAAGATAGATGAGGCGTCCTTCTTCTTCGCCAGAGATAATTTCGATCGGATAGCCGATTGCTTTTTCGGCAAGCTCAAGAAACGCATCTTTGTTTTTTGCTATGCGTAGGGTGTTGGTACCCACCACACGAACGGCGGATAGGGGAACTGAGCGAAGTATTTCAGAGAAGCGACCTAGGCACGCCAGCGCTGTCTGCATTGCCTGAACCGTGATATTGCCACGTTTATCAAGGCCAGCGCCGAGTCGCACAGGCTCGCGTGCGGTATTCAGGATGCGAATCTGCTCGCCATCGAAATGGCCGATATGCATGCGAAAGCTATTTGAACCTAGATCAATGGCGGCCAGCATGATTTTTTAATGGCGATGACATTTTGTAGAGGCTTTCTTAGTAACGAACATTTGTGACAGAGGAATTGCAAGATTTTACTTGAATTGCTTTGTTGTAAATCCGCATTGCACAACTCGATTAATTAGATATTTAACCAATTCAGGGAGTGTTGTCATCACTTGGAAATATTTCCGTCTCAAAATTCCAATTGTTTTAATTCGGAAGGCGTATAAAACACATTTTGTAATTCTTGATAAGTATTCATATGAGCTTTGGCAAAGGGTAGCCACTTAGTAACACTTATAAGGTGACAGCGATACTTCATATTTCAATCAAAAGTACGTCATTAACCTGAAGTATTGTGAAACCAAAATGAAGCGCAGCTCGGATTTAACGAAAGTGCTGATTATGGCTCATACGTATAGATTATCTAACTCTTTTTTAAAAAGGAAATTTTTAGATGAAAAAAATATTTATTACTTCGGTTTTGAGCTTTGCCACATGCACTGCCTTTGCTGGCGATTGGTATGGTTCAGTTGGGCTTGATCAAAAGGATAAACAGAACGTAACCACGGGCGAATACCATAACGTTTTTTCAATGACGATTGGCAAAAAACTGGGTGATGGATATTCAGTAGAAGCTCTAATCGAAGATGAGCAAGTTAGATCTGCTTCTGCAAAGCATGAAGGCTTATATCAGTTGCGGGTTAACAAAGATTTTCATACTGAGACTATGTTTACTCCGTACGTCGGTTTGGCTGCAGGTATGAAGAGCAAGGAAGGTGGTTGGAATGCTTCACTAGATTTTCCGTTTTATCGTTATGATCTAGGCATTAAGGCTAAATTGACAGAGCAGATCACTGCCCGTCTCGGCTGGCGTCATCGTCAGGCTATGGACGCTGTGTATGACACAAAAGATACCAAATTCAATACTAACGAAACGACTTTGGCATTAAGTTATAAATTGACTGATGTGGATACAATTACAGCGGCTTACAAAATTGAACGCATGAACGACGGTGGGCTGGTGGCATCTAAGCAATCTTCAGAATACAATACCACTGCCATATCTTATTCGCGTGCATTTTGATCGAGTGAATTTTTTGACGTGAGTCTTTAGATTGATACTTATTAGTGCTTAGAAGCTAAGAGCTGATAGGGTTATGAAGAATAGCCAAGCTATAAGCTTCTGCTTATAGCTTGGCTTTATTGTTTTTAGATTGCCAAATTATTTTTTGCCCTTATTTAAAATAAATTTACTGCGGTTTCAGAATTTCAGGTACAAAGCAGTTAATGAATGTGATTGAAGGCCAAGCTGTACTGACTATAGCTTGTTTTGTAATTTTTATTAATCTCTGTTCATGCAAAATGATATTGAGATGCAGAATTCAGTATAGATATAATAATCTTATAGTATGGCTCCATTTTTTTTATTGATGTTATTAAATAGCGAAATATGCTAACTGAAACTTCATCAGAATTTCAGATTACGCAAAGTGGGTTTGTTTGGGGCTATTCCCTGGATGGTGCAGGTAATACGCAGGTGGTCAATGCCAGTAATTTAAAAGCGGCACTGCAAACTATTCCTGAACCGTCGAATCGGAGTTTTCTATGGCTGCATTTCAATTTGAGTCAAGCTTCGACGGAGCGTTGGTTGAGTGAGAACACGGCATTGCCTCCAGAATTTTTTGAGGCCTTACATATCGGTTCTCGTTCAACACGAGTCGAAGTGATTGACGATAGTTTGATTGCGGTCGTCAATGATGTACTACATGGTTTTTCGTTTGATCCGTCTGAAATCTCTACGTTGTGGTTATCGGTAACTCCTCGTTTAGTCATCAGCGCACGCCGTAAGCCACTAAAATCAGTTGATAGGTTGCGTCATGCAGTGCATAACGGCGCAAAGATTACGAGTACGGTCGAGTTGCTAACGCACTTACTGCGCGATCAGGCAGATGTCTTGATGGGCATAGTGCGGGATGCGGTTGCTAAGGTCGATAAGATTGAGGATGATTTATTAGCAGGACGTTTAAATCATAAGCGCGAAAATCTTGGTGCCTTACGTCGTGTTTTGGTGCGTTTGCAGCGATTAATGGCGCCCGAACCAGCGGCACTGTTTCGCTTGCTTCAACGACCGCCTGTGTGGATTCCTGAGGATGATTTGCAAGACATTCGTCAATCAAGTGAAGAGTTCTCGGCCGTGTTGATAGATATGGCATCGCTACAAGAGCGAATTAAATTATTGCAGGAAGAGATAGCGGCAATGATTAGCGAAAAAAGTAGTCGTAGTCTTTTTACGCTGACTATAGTGACTGTACTTGCGCTACCGATTAATTTAGTCGCGGGTTTATTTGGTATGAATGTGGGCGGTATTCCACTGGCTGCTGATGAATCTGGATTTTGGGTGATTGTGTGTGTGCTGGCAGCGATTACTACGACGGCGATTTGGCTTATTTTGAGGCGTGGTAGCGATAACTGATGGCGGTTCATTTTCTCTAGTCGAAAATTCTCCTCCCGCTTTTATTTAGAAAACTATTACTTAGCTACAATGAGGTGGATTAATTAATTAGGTAATCCATTTCATGCGCTTACTATCCGCTGGGCTACTCGCCCTCATCATCCTCACTGGTTGTAGCACGCTGCCGCCTACAACCCAGACTTCGTCGAAACCATCGAGTGACACCAGCTCGACCACCGATACCAGCTCACAGAACGCAACTGAGGCTGCGTCAAAGCCAGAGGCACCCGCTGCAAGCACGCAGCCCGAGGTATCAGTTGCCCCGCCACCGCAGCCTACCCAAAGCCCTGTAGCGGTGCCTAAAGCACTGAAGATAGGCTTGGCATTAGGCGGAGGTGCTGCGCGCGGTTTTGCGCACATTGGTGTTATCAAAGTGTTGGAAGCGAATGGCATCGTGCCCGATATCGTCGTTGGTACGAGTGCGGGTAGTTTGGTCGGTGCACTTTATGCGGCAGGTAACAATGGCATAGCATTACAAAAGCTGGCGATGGAGATGGATGAGGCGGCAATCTCTGATTGGTCTGTTCCATTTTTTTCTAGTTCCACCGGTGTGTTGAAAGGTGAGGGCGTGCAGCAGTATGTGAACCGTGCTGTGCATAATCAACCGATTGAAAAGTTACGTATGCAATTCGGTGCGGTAGCTACGGATTTAAAAACAGGTCAGCCCATTCTTTTCAGACGAGGTAATACCGGCGCTGCTGTTCGTGCATCGTCGGCGGTGCCCGGCGTATTTCAACCTGTGCGAGTAGGGAATGTTGATTATGTTGATGGCGGATTAGTGTCGCCAGTACCCGTGAGTTTTGCGCGCAAGATGGGTGCGGATTTTGTGATTGCTGTGAATATCTCGGCACAGCCGGATACGCAGCCTGCTTCATCGACGTTTGATGTGCTGTTACAGACCTTTGCGATCATGGGGCAAAGTTTGAATCAGTACGAATTAAAACAAGCCGATATTGTGATTCGTCCAGAGCTGGCGAACATGAAAGGGAATGACTTCACTAGTCGAGGACCGGCCATCATTGCGGGTGAAAAAGCAGCGTTAGCGTTGATTGCTGAGATACGACAGCGTATTAAAGCGAAGCGAGAAAAATTCTAGGTGAAGTAGCTGCGAGGAATATTTGCTCAGCGATTAGCAGGGGCGTTTTCGCTGGTTTCGATACGACGCGCGCCATTAAAGCGAGCCTTCCAGTATGAGAGATCCATACTTTCTATACGAACGGCGCCACCCGTTGAGGGCGAATGAATGAATTTATTGTCGCCGAGATAAATGCCCACATGCGAGAAGGCACGACGTAAGGTGTTGAAGAACACCAGATCACCCGGTTGCAAATCTTGTTTATCCACCGACTCACCCAGTTTGCTAATTTCAGCAGAGGTGCGCGGAAGTTCTTTTCCCTGAGCCTCTCTAAATACGTAGCGCACAAACCCACTGCAGTCCAAACCATTTTCTGGAGAGTTGCCGCCGCGCCGGTAGTTGATACCCACCAACGACATGGCTTCTATCGCTAGTTGGGTGGCGCGGTCGGTGAAGCTGGAAAGCGTACTGACCAAAAAATTCGTCTCGCCCTCTATCTCTACGGCAGTCGCAGGAAGGCAGCACAAAGCGCTCGCCAGAGCGGTGATGAGCGTTGCGTTGCGAATCCATGCAGGACGGAAAAAGTTTTGCAAATTAGACAATTGTGTACTTTTGGTAAAAAACCAAGGGCGAATGTAAGCGATGCTGCTCGTAATGTCAAAGCAGGGCGATGTAAGTAAATCGGAATAAAACCTGAAATTCTTAGGTAAAAAACTTGTCGTACAATCCAGCCTTTTTTCAATTACGGGGAGTTGAGTTATGCGGTCCAAACAAGCACTGACGCTGTCGGATGTTAAGAAAATTGCAGCAGCGGCTGAAGCGGAGGCTGTGGCCAATAAATGGGCGGTCACCATAGCGATCGTTGATGACGGTGGAAACTTGCTATGGCTGCAGCGTCTGGACGGTGCCGCTCCGGTATCGGCTTCGATAGCCCCATCCAAAGCACGTACCTCGGCACTTGGTCAACGCGAGACTAAAGTCTATGAGGACGTTATCAACAATGGTAGATATTCTTTCTTATCGGCTCCAAACATTGATGGATTGCTCGAAGGTGGCGTTCCTATTATGGTGGGCAGTGATTGTGTGGGCGCGGTGGGAGTTTCGGGAGTGAAATCCACCGAAGACGCGCAAATCGCTAAAGCCGGCATTGCGGCCTTGGGTTTGTAAGTCACTACTTAGTCGGAATACGGCTTGAAACCTTGGCTTGCTCGGGTATGATGCTTCGCGGTACAATTGTCAGGTTTAACTAATTGAACCCGCCGCCCGCACAAGCCTCCTTCCACACATCCCGGTCCACCCGTATTCCGCGCGTCCCTCATACAGAGGGAGACGGCTAGCGAGTATCAGGGATAGCTGCGGCGGTAACTATCTTGGAGTTACTTTTGCCGCCTTTTCTTTCGGCCAACGAGCAACCGGCCATCCTAGCCCTAGCGGATGGCACAGTATTTAAGGGAATTTCAATCGGTGCCGCAGGCTATACCAGCGGTGAAGTCGTTTTCAATACAGCAATGACGGGTTATCAGGAAATTCTGACCGACCCTAGCTATAGCCGCCAGATTGTTACGCTGACCTATCCTCATATTGGCAACACCGGTGTCAATCCCGAGGATGTCGAATCCAACCGTATTCATGCTGCAGGGCTGATCATTCGAGATTTGCCGCTTCAGGCGTCCAATTTCCGTTCGACGCAAAGTCTGTCGGATTACCTCAAAGCAGAAAATATCGTCGCCATTTCAGGCATCGATACCCGCAAATTGACACGAATTTTGCGAGAAAAAGGTGCGCAAAGCGGCGCGATTGTGGCTGGCCCGGATGCTAAACAAGCGACAGCGCTAGAACATGCGAAGGCCTTTGCTGGTTTGGCAGGTATGGATCTGGCGAAAGTCGTGTCTACCAAACAATCGTATGAATGGACTGAAACTGAGTGGGTGCTAGGTCAGGGTTACGGCAAACTCAGTTCACCTAAATTTCATGTGGTCGCATTTGATTACGGCGTGAAGTACAACATTCTTCGCATGCTGGCATCACGCGGCTGCCGCGTCACCGTCTTACCTGCGCAGGCCACTGCATCCGATGCACTGGCAATAAAACCGGATGGAATTTTTCTCTCGAACGGTCCAGGTGACCCCGAGCCATGCAACTACGCCATTCAAGCTGCACGCGAATTAATTGATCAAGGTTTGCCTACCTTTGGTATTTGCCTAGGCCACCAAATCATGGCGCTCGCATCAGGTGCCAAAACGATCAAAATGAAATTTGGTCACCACGGTGCTAATCACCCGGTACAGGATTTGATTACCAAGAAAGTCATGATCACCTCTCAGAACCACGGCTTTGCAGTGGATCCCAACACACTGCCGTCAAACTGCCGTGTTACGCATATTTCGCTGTTCGATAATTCGTTACAGGGTTTTGAGCGAACTGATCGTCCCGCATTTTGTTTTCAAGGCCATCCCGAGGCCTCGCCCGGACCACACGACATTGCCCCGTTGTTCGATCGTTTCGTGGCAATGATGGAGAAGCACAAACATGGCTAAGCGTACCGATATAAAAAGCATTCTCATCATCGGTGCTGGTCCGATCATTATTGGTCAGGCCTGTGAGTTTGATTACTCAGGTGCACAAGCGTGTAAGGCGCTGCGTGAAGAGGGATACAAAGTTATTCTGGTCAACAGCAATCCTGCCACCATCATGACCGATCCAGAAATGGCGGATGTGACCTACATCGAACCAATTAACTGGCAGGTAGTTGAGCGCATCATAGATAAAGAAAGACCGGATGCTATTTTGCCGACCATGGGTGGTCAGACAGCGTTGAATTGCGCGCTTGATTTGCATCGTCATGGCGTACTCACAAAGTATGGTTGCGAGTTGATTGGCGCGACACCGGAAGCGATTGATAAAGCCGAAGATCGTTCTAAGTTTAAAGATGCGATGACCAAGATTGGTCTGGGCTCGGCGCGCTCTGGCATTGCGCATGACATGTCAGAAGCTTGGGCAGTTCAGAGGCAAGTAGGGTTTCCAACCATTATTCGCCCTTCATTTACGATGGGTGGTTCGGGCGGTGGAATCGCTTACAACTCAGAAGAATTTGAAGCCATTTGTAAACGTGGCTTAGAAGCTTCACCCACCAATGAATTGTTGATTGAAGAATCACTATTGGGTTGGAAAGAATTTGAGATGGAAGTCGTGCGTGACCGCAATGATAATTGCATCATTGTGTGCTCGATCGAAAATCTGGATCCTATGGGCGTGCATACCGGTGATTCGATCACCGTCGCTCCAGCGCAAACGCTGACGGACAAGGAATACCAGATCATGCGTAACGCCTCATTGGCGGTGCTGCGTGAAATTGGTGTCGATACGGGTGGCTCTAACGTTCAGTTTGCGGTTAATCCTAAAGATGGTCGCATGATTGTGATTGAGATGAATCCGCGCGTATCGCGTTCATCGGCGTTGGCATCGAAAGCGACCGGTTTCCCGATTGCGAAAGTCGCGGCCAAACTGGCGGTGGGCTACACCTTAGATGAATTGCGTAACGAAATTACCGGTGGCGCAACGCCAGCGTCATTTGAGCCTTCGATTGATTACGTGGTCACTAAGATTCCACGTTTTGCGTTTGAAAAATTCCCCGCAGCAGATAGTCATCTGACGACTCAAATGAAATCAGTGGGTGAGGTGATGGCGATTGGTCGTACCTTCCAGGAATCGTTCCAAAAAGCGTTGCGCGGTTTGGAAGTCGGTGTTGATGGGATGAATGAAAAAACCACAGACCGCGAAGTCATTGAAGAAGAATTGGGTGAGCCAGGACCCGAACGTATCTGGTACGTAGGCGATGCATTTGCTCAAGGGTTCACCACAGAAGAAGTAGATCAACTGACGAAGATTGATCCGTGGTTCTTGGTGCAGATCAAAGAAATTATTGATATCGAACTGTGGTTAGAAACACAGAAAATTTCTGATATCACTAAAGAGACTTTATTGGCTTTGAAGCGCAAAGGATTTTCTGATCGGCGCTTAGCAAAATTATTAAAAGTTGAAGACCGCGAAGTACGTAAATTACG
>CANGFL010000034.1 GCA_947453015.1 Oxalobacteraceae bacterium
GGGAGGCTATCGTATTGCCTACTGATACGGCGCTGCTGCCACCTATTGATGTCTACATTCCTACCTTTGATGAAAATCCCGAGCTGGTGGGGCCGACGGTTATTGCGGCGACACAAATGCGCTACCCGCAAGACAAGCTGCATGTTTATTTGCTAGATGATGGTGGCACGCCGCAAAAGCTCAATAATCCCAATCAAGAGAAAGCAGTCGCCGCACAGGAACGCTCCAGCAAACTCAAGGCAATCGCTGAGCAGTTTGGTGCTACTTACCTGACCCGCGCGCTTAATGAGCATGCCAAGGCTGGCAATCTCAACAATGCCTTGCAGTACACCAGTGGCGAATTGCTGGTTATTCTCGATTGCGATCATGTGCCCGCTGAAGATTTCGTTGAGCAGACCGTTGGCTTCTTTCTGGCTGACCCTAAATTATTTTTGCTGCAAACGCCGCATAATTTTGTTAATGCTGATCCGGTCGAACGTAACCTCTCTACCTATGAAACGTCTCCAGGTGAGAACGAGCTGTTTTACGGTGTCATGCAGCCCGGTATGGATGCATGGGGATCGACCTTCTTCTGCGGCTCGGCCGCGGTCCTGCGTCGTAGCGTGATTGATGAAATTGGTGGTATTGCCAGCGAGACCATTACCGAAGACGCCGAAACGACGCTGAATGCGCTTGCACTGGGTTACAGCACGGCCTACTTTAACAAGCCATTGGTGTCAGGTCTGCAGCCTGAAACTTTTTCTGGCTTCCTGGCACAAAGGGTGCGTTGGAGTCAGGGCATGCTACAGATTTTTCTTTTGAAAAATCCATGGGCTATGCAAGGACTGACGGTAGCTCAACGCATTCTGTTTACGAATTTTTCTTTGTTCTGGGGCTTCTCTGTATCGCGCATGCTGTTGCTACTTGTACCACCGCTTTATCTTATTTTTTTCATCCGGCTGCTGGATGCCCCAGTAACCGATGTATTGATTTTTGGTGCGCCTAGTTTGTTAGGCTCCATGATTATTGCGCAATATTTGTTTGGACGGGTGCGCTGGCCGTTTGTTTCGCAAATCTATGAAGTGATTCAATCTTTCTATGTCACCCGTGGGATTTTTCAGGTGCTGATGAATCCTCGCAAGCCAACATTTCAAGTAACGCCAAAGGGTGAGGTAATGCAAGAGGATTTCATTTCCGAATTTGCCAAGCCTTTTTATATTATTTTGTTGTTCAACGTTGTTTCGATCGGTGCCGGTATTTATCGTTTGCTGACTGATCCTTCGAATCATAGTGCCTTATATTTAGTTGGTTTTTGGGCAGTGTTTGATTTCTTTTTATTGTTGTGCGCGCTGGGCATTACCTTTGAGAGAAGACAGCGTCGCTCTGAACCACGCTCGTTGCATGACGAGCCGGTGATTTTGCATATCGGATCTGATATCGCGCTCACTGGTAGCACGCTTGATGCGTCGGCATCAGGGGTGAAGATCACGATTAACTATCCAACCGTCCATCGCGCCTTACTCACGCTAAATACGGCAGTGGTGCTGGAATTTCCGGAGCGCGGTATGCGCCTGCCTGGCGCACTACAGTCCGTTTTTATGGATGATGAGCAGCGTGCCTCAATCGGGGTTGCCTATACATTGCAAAGCGTCGTTGAAGAACGAACCGCTATTGCTATCGCCTTTGGCTCTAGCGAGCAATTAATTAAAAATAAAAATCAGCATCACAACCATCGCAGTATTCTTGGATCGTTTCTCTTTTTGTTCAGGTTAGCTATGCTGCATGGTTTTAAGCATCTCGCTTTTCTGGTAGCGGGTAAGCTGCGCGGCCTTTTTTACAGGCCGAAAAAAATTCAGCAAAGCTGATAGTTTATTTTTTTAAAACCACATTGGCAGGCAATCGACTATATGAAGAAGAATACTAATAAACACATTACATTCGCTACGCTGACACTACTGCCGCTACTGTCAATGCTGGCAAGCGCGCCATGCAAGGCAGACGCAAACAATAATCTGGTCATAGCAGGCGTGCAGACCTCAGCGAAAAGCACCTATGCATACAGCATGGCTATTGTCCCGTTCAGCGATGCCAAACTCGGCCAAGGCTGGTACCAAAAGGCCGGACTAAGCTGGCTGGCTTACCGCTACGACGGCACCCTCAACGCTAACACTCGAGAGGTCAGCGCTAGCGCACCGGGGATAGAGGCGGGCATAGGCCATATGTGGAATAACGATGGCTCACGGCTGGATCTATCCGCTACTCTCGGCTATCGTCATATTGGCATGACACCATTCACTCCATCCGGTGACCGTGATGGCAATGTGTTCACTCTGAATCCGCAGATTCAAGTAAGCCATCAATTGAACGCAAGCATCGATGCCGAGCTACTGGCCAATTACGCCATCGGCTTGGAATCCTCTTTTACTCGTGCGCGTCTGGGTTGGAAACCGGTTGCAGGATGGCGTACTGGCCTAGAGGGCATCTGGCAGGATGGTAAAAATTACCGTGTAACCCAACAGGGTCTGTTCTTGAGTAAGACGCTTGCTTCAGGCATGACAGTAGAAATAAATGCGGGTCAGGCCAAACCAGAAAACGATTCTGCTTCGGCTTATATAGGATTAAGCTTAGTAAGTACTTATTAAGAATGGCAATGCCGGCTCCAAGCAGGAATTAATTGTCCTGTCTTGTTGAACTTAAATCGCTCTTCAATCCAGCCCTGACCAAACATGCTTAGGATCTGGTCGTAATAGATGGGGTTCTCGCCTATGAGTTGCCCATTTATTTTTTCAGTTAAGCGGCGAGCCTGCTGCGCCAACAACTTGCGTTCGTTGAGTGAATGCAGGTAGGGCAGCAGTGCCGCAGAAAAGCCGAGTGGTGCAATGCCCTTGGTCGCACCAGTCAGTGGATTCACTGTCTCCATAAGTGAGCCATTATTTTTGAGTAAATATCTGCGCATACCTGACAAGCTGCGTATCAGTTGCGGCTTGATCGTATCGGCATCATCTAGCATGCCTGCCCACAAATAAGTACGTATTGCATCGTAGCTTCCGATAGGTTCATTCTCAGGCAAAGCAACCCATCCCTGTCCGTGCTGATAGCTGACCCAGTCAGGTGCAAATCCGCGTGATGCGCTAGCCCGTATCATTTGCAGAGTCGTCGCCGCCATCGCACTCCAAGGACCAGTAGGATCAGCCTGTGCAAATGCACGCAATAATTGAATCGGTAGATAGCTAGGATTAAACCGCCACTTGCCATTTACTTCGGCAAAGCCTTGTGGTGCAGGCAGAAGCATCGTGCCACCATCAGGCAGCTGCACGACTTCTTTTGCTTTGATCTGCTCCAATAGAGCTTTACCCAAATTGGTGTATCGCGCTTCGCCCCATAAAGAACCCGCCTGCAACAGCGTATAGGCAAGCCACGTATCGGCATCAGAAGCTGCGTTATGGTCTAGGATTTCCCACTTGCCATTTGTCTGTCTGCCCCAGTGCCAGGCAGGCAAATTGTGCACAAAATCGCCTTTAGATAGATTGGCCTCGATCCAGTTCAATACCACATCGAAACGCTGGCGATCATTGTTGACCAGCGCAAAAAACAAGGTGTACGCCTCGCTTTCAGAGGTCGTGAAATCGCGCTCACCCGTCTGATCCAGGACACGTCCATCGTGCTGAACAAAGCGTTTTTGATATCCCTGCCATAAAGGCCAAGGCGATAAATTAGCTACATCCTTGCAGGCAGCGGAATCTGCATGCGCATTCGCGCCAAAGATTAACGCAAGTACGAGATAGAGTAGCTTGTAATGTTTTCCAAACATGAAGTTGTTCCTGAATCACGAAGCGCTTAATTGATGTGATTAAGCAGAGCGGTTTGCCTGTTTTGCCAGCCAGCTTTTCTTAAATTGCATGGTGCTCACTTAGCCTAGGGTGGAATGTAATGATTTAGCATTGTAAAACGGCAGCCGATTCATAACGATTTCTTTGGCCTTTGCACGCGTTCTCAACCGAAGGCCATAAACAGGCTCATGTTTTTATGAAATCGACAGGTGTTAAGCGCTTGCATTGTCCTAACAATCGGCTTCACAGTTAGCTTTGAACACATTGCCAGAAATCCTGTGCGATTAACAAATGATCTATCTAGTTTTTGCATTAGCTAAGACTACAACAATAAGTCGATAAGCAGAGTTAAGCGTTGCCTTAGAGCGATATCTTTTGTTGTGTGTTCATTTTCATGAAAAATTGTTTTAAGAAGCCAACAAAATAATTCTTCGACTTGTTCGAAGTCTTCTTTCACTGCTAAATTGTGAAACGATCACTGGATAAGATCGATTCACTTTGTTGGCGTCATGCTATTTTTACTTTCAATGGATAACACTATGAGTTCTGTCATTAGCGTATGTAGGAAGAGTAGAGAAACCACCTACAACCTAATTCTTTGTCTTCTGGGTGGGGTGTTTTGGGCTGCGACAATCTATGACTTATTTTTGTCAGACGCAGCGTCTGTTACGAGAGCATTTTCTACACTGGCATTTCCTCTCCTGATAGCCCTTTTCTTTTTTATTTCTGCATTACTGTTTAGAGCCATTGCGATGGGCAACATGGTTTTAATTACAGAAGATCAGTTCCCTCACTTGTATGAAAAAATTGTGGCAGGCGCTAAAAAATTAAATATGCCTGCACCGGAGGCATTCATCTTTAACTCTAACGGTATGTTTAATGCCTTCGCCAGAAAAGCCTTTGGCAGAAAATATTTGCTGTTGACTTCGGCTATTGTTGACGCCACTACTGATGAGCAAATTAATTTCATTATTGGTCACGAATTAGGTCATCACGCAGCAGGTCATCTTAACTTTTGGACCTATCTTTTAAGATTTCCAGCAACCCTGATCCCATTTTTGTATTTGGCCTATTCGCGTCAACGTGAGTACACGTGCGATCGCGTGGGACTGTATCTATCAAAAGATGCCAAAAGTTCCTGTGAGGCGTTACAGATGCTGGGCTGTGGCTGTCAGAAATTTAACGGGAAGTTAAACGTCGCTTCATTTGCCAGCCAAGAAAAGTACGTGCCAAAGGCAACGGGTTTCATCACTGAGATAGTAAGAACGCATCCGCGCCTAACACGACGAGTGATAGCGTTGGAAAACGCGAAACTTGCCGATTAACTTTACATCACTAACCGCCAGTAAGATGGCTTGATCAGCGTTAAACTGATCTCAGAATATCCTGTTGCATGCCTTGCAACAGGATTTTTTATGTAGGTTTTACAAAACGCGTTCAGCGTTTAACAACATCATCAGCTCGCCCGACTCGGCTAAGGCCTTCACATCCTGAAAGCCGCCGATTAGCATGCCATCGACAAAGATCATTGGAAAAGTGGGCCAACCAGTCCACATTTTTAGGGCATTACGGCGACGCCATTGCGAGAGATAGTTGCCGTATTCCAGATAACGATAACTCACACTAAGTTTATCCAACAGCTTGCGTGCACCCGAGACCATGGGGTTGGTCGCCATGCCTATGATCACCACGCGATTATCCGCAACGCAGGCTTGAACCTCTTCGACGATATCTCTATGGCTGCCAGCAATCGTACTGCGGGCAGCGGGGTGGATCCAAAATTCATCTAAGACGTGGCGCGGCATGAGACTTCCTTATGTTGATGAGTGAGGCAATTAATTTGTTGCGTTGCGAAAACTATTTATACCCATTCCCTGTCTAACAGGTCACTTCGACGGCATATCGCGTCATGGCAATGAGAATAGGTCATAAATTGTAAATACTATAACTGATAAAAATTCTACATTTCTGCCGATTTTTCATGGAGTGGTCACAGAAGCAGGGTAATTTCGCAGGATATAAATAGTTCGGCAAATGGCTAGGGTGGTTAATCAGCTTTTGTTGAGATGGGTTTTAGGATGGAGACACATGGCATCGTTCAAATTAGCGCAACTCTCAGACACTCACGTCGTAAGAAAACATTCGGTGTTAAGCAATGGTGTTGATAGTAACCACGCTTTGCGAGCAGCAGTTTATCAACTGATCAAAGCCGATGATATTGATGCAGTGCTGTTATCTGGCGATCTGGTTGAGCGCGGTGAAATATACGAATACTTCGAGCTAAGAAACATACTCGACCCGCTCATGGGTTTGAAGCCGGTGTATCTGATGCTGGGAAATCATGATGTGCGGGATAATTTTCTTGGGTTGTTCAGAGATTATCCTTTCATCAACCAAGCAAATAATTCATGGGGCGTTCAGTATTCAGTGACATTGAATGACACTCACGCATTGGTTGTGTTGGATACGCTCAAAGAAGGACGCGATGCCGGTTATTTAAGTGCCGACAAGCTGATTTGGCTCGATCGCACCTTGGAGCGGCACCGAGAAAAGAGTGTGCTGCTGGCAATGCACCACCCGATGATTGATGTTGGCAATTCCATGATGAACCAAATGAATTTAGTGAATCAGTCGGATTTGTCGGTCGTCCTGCAAAAACATAAAAACGTTCATCGAATTCTTTGCGGTCACATTCATCGTGACGTCATAGGATCGTTCGGTACGGTTCCCGTTCAGGTGTGCCCAAGTACCGCCTTTGCGTATCCAGCAGATTTGAATGAGAGTAATGTCGATCAATTGTGTAAAGATAATCCGGGTTATCTGATTCACGAGATCACCGACGGCGTGATGACTAGTAAGCGCCATAACCTAGACTTGCACGCTAGCCTGGCGACGGCATAAGGCCGTTGCTTTCGCTGAGTATAAAAAAATGCCACGAGTCATAAGACATCGTGGCATTTAAAGGAAGCGATACAGAGGAGACGTATCAATCCGAGGAGACAGACAAAAACTCACCGATTGCCTGCAGTCTGTAAGGTGGGGAATTGCGTCATTCCGGCACCACCTTTCATCCACTACCTGCAATCTACGTCTTAATTATCTGCCAGCAAACGCGAAGCCGCCATACGTTGATTGACGTAGCCCCCTACGTACGAGGGCGTGTGAGATAGAGCGCGCTTAATAGGGTCCGCAGCCCTGAGTAGCCCCTTCGGACCTATTGATCCAGTAAGCCCTGGGTGCGTATAAAGTCAATCACTGTGTCTACGCCATCGCCCTTGCGTAAGTTGGTGAATACAAAGGGTCTATCTCCACGCATTTTTTTAGCATCGCTGGCCATGATGTCCAGATTGGCGCCGACGTGTGGGGCGAGATCGGTTTTGTTAATAATCAGCAGATCTGATCGTGTAATGCCAGGGCCACCTTTGCGGGGGATTTTTTCTCCACCGGCGACATCAATCACATAAATTGTCAGGTCCGACAGCTCTGGGCTAAAAGTAGCCGCTAAGTTATCACCACCTGATTCGACCAGTATCAGATCTAAATCAGGAAACTCTGCACTCATACGTGCAATTGCTTCCAGATTAATCGAAGCATCTTCACGAATAGCCGTGTGTGGGCAACCACCGGTTTCTACGCCCATGAGTCGGTTCGCAGGAAGAGCATCGGCACGCAATAAAATTTCCATATCTTCGCGCGTGTAGATATCGTTGGTGATGACGGCCATGTCGTAGTCATCACGCATTTTTTTGCAGAGCATCTCGCACAGCGCTGTCTTGCCGGAGCCTACTGGGCCACCAATACCGACACGCAGTGGATTAGGTGTAGTCATGTTGATGTCTTTCTATATAAAAAATCAGGAGCGATAGAGTCGGCTGTACTGCACTTCATGCTGCATCGATAGTAGTGACAGACCGGGCGACCAATTCGAGAGTTCATCATCCTTCAAACCGCGTGCGGTGAGTGAAGCTGCAGCTAGCGCCGGCTCAAGCGAAAGCAATAATCGCTGACCGCTGACTTGACCGAGTGGCACAGATTTCACGCAGGCGATCACTTGATTCTCCGCCCATGAAAATAACAGGCCTATCAGTGCTTCGTCTGATGGGATGTTGAGTGCGGCACACGCAGCAGCAAAAGCTGTGGGGAAGGCGACTTCAGGTAGTGAGCTAATAATCTGAGTGATGTCTTTACGTTCAGGCGTGAGTTCTTGCAGTAATTTGGATAAGGAGTAGCCCATCTGCACTGTCTCAGCACGAAATTCTGCGGTATCACGCGCGGCTAAAAAACAGTCATTCAATGTATGAATAGTCGACGCATCACCTGCCGAGAACGCTTGCATCAAACGCCAGCACATAGGTGCTTCAAAGCGTGCCACGACATCGTCCAGCATATCGACAATCCAACGCCGTGCGCTGGCCTCGTCATGTACCAAGCCTTGCACCATCGCCGCTTCCAAGCCTTGTGAATAGCTGTAGGCTCCGACCGGCAGTGATGGGCTGCAAATTTGTAGCAGTCGCACTAGCGCTGCTGCATTCATGCTCATGCCGGATCACCCGGGCGATGAATTTTTTGACGTAGGGGTATCGGCGCAAGTAAATGAGAATGGCCATCATCATGATGATGACCACCGCCGTAGGCACCCGATTCAGGTTCGAAGGGCGCTTGTTCTTCGATGACATTGGCACCCAAGCCTGCCAACATATCTTTAAGTACCGGGTCGTGACGTATCCGAAGAAAGCCATCACCTACTTGCGCTTGTGTATGACGATTACCCAAATGAAAAGCGCAGCGTAATAAGGCTTGTGGCGATGCGCAATTCACTTTATAGGTTGCTTCTGCAGCAGCCACAACACGAATTACGCGACCATCATCACCTTTAATGAGATCGTCGTGGCGTAGCACCGTTCCGCGCACCGTAAAAACGGCCACTTCTTCGCCTGATGCTAATTTGGCGCGCAGCCGACTTTTTTCGCGTAGTTCATACGGCAGTACCAATTCGCCAGCAATCGCATCGGCATGACTAACTTTAGTGTTAAGCGTGAGCATGGGGTCGTTAAAAAATAAAATCAGAATAAGAAGTAGCGTTGTGCCATCGGCAAAATTTTTGCCGGCTCGCAGACGAGTAGTTCACCATTAGCGCGTACTTCATAGGTTTCAGGATCGACTTCCATGGTGGGCGTATAGCCGTTATGAATCATGTCTTGCTTGCGCAGATGACGCATATTTTTTACTGCTTCAATCGACTTATTCAGTTTAAGTGTTTGACCCACACCTGAATCAAAAGCTGCTTGAGAAACAAACGTCAGCGATGTACGTA
>CANGFL010000035.1 GCA_947453015.1 Oxalobacteraceae bacterium
CAGCGCGCGCACTGCCGCAAAGACAAACCATGGCAAGTGCAAGCGACCAATATTTCATGCGGAACGCCGGTAGGTAGAGGAGGAATTCGATGAAGCTGAGTTTGCCGTACCGGGTTTTGCTACAAAGCCGCGGCAGCGCTGGCCATCAGCGCGCAATACTTCAACTGAAGGAGTGACGCGGCTCTTAAAGCCCATCAGCCGGCAAAGATAAGGAAGTTTGGGATCCCAGCTAACGCCAAAGTGACGACACTGCCAGCAATTTGGCGCGCCATCCTGAGCGGTTTGGTTAGCGGAATTCATTTTTTTTCGCGTTTTTTACGTTGATAGTCGTTCCAGGCTCGAAACACGACAGCGGCCATCACACCGGAAAGCATGACGACCCCTAATAGGGCCTGAAAAAACTCGCCTACGCTCATGTCGGGTGGCAAATAGCGCTTGGGATTCATCACTATCGTCAATAACAACAAGACAAAAGCGATCAACGTAATGCGTATCAGCCTGAACATGATGCGGCGCCTGTTCTGGTTCGAATTCTGATCCATCTCTACCCTCGGATAACTACACCGACAGATAGTATTGTGTCACAGCAACACCCCTAAGGGTCAATAGTCCTTTTATAACTACATCAAACCCCGCTATTAACCCTGCAGCAGCTTCAATACGGTTTGCTGGCTGGTGTTCGCTTGTGCCAGCACCGCGGTGGCGGCCTGTTGCATGATTTGCGCTTTAGCCAGCTCGGTACTTGCAGCAGCGTAGTCGGCGTCTTCAATCTGGCTGCGTGAAGCAGACAAATTAGTTGTGACGTTCGACAAGTTGTTAATCACGTGCTGCATGCGATTCATCACCGCACCCATGGTAGCGCGCGTTGCATTTACCTTGTCCATCGCATCATCCAGCAAGGTCAACACTGCGGAAGCACCATCACGCGTATTGATACGTACGCGACGATCTTCAACATTCAGGTCAACGTCACCTGTGATGTCACCTGTGATCGATCCTTTTTTACCAAAATCTGCCAGGTCAATCGTAATGTACTGATTCGCGGATGCTCCCACTTGGAAGGCCAATCGACCTACGCGTGGAGGATCCATCTCTTCACTTGAACGACCACCAAACGTACCCTCTTCAAAACCAAGGGCAGCGAAATTACCATCGGCACTGTAGCCTTTATCGCCCACCGTAATTTTGAACGGTTCGCCTGTGGCACGCAATTCATCCAATTGATCCGATGGTGGCGCGCCTTCAGGTGCAGGTAATTTAGGCAAGAGTGCAGGATCAGAAATCATGCGCACCGTGCTGTATACCGTACGTGCGTTAGTCGATGTCGCTGTCGCATCTAACAGACCGCTGACATCATTGTTACCGTAACTATTTTCTGTGACCGTTGACAAAGTCAACGTTGGACCCGTGGTCGATACCGATGCACCTTTCAGGGTGAACGGAGACCCAGCGACCGTCGATGTAATGTCTAAGTAGCTACCGTTATTGGTGACTGAAATATTTTTCAGCGTACCGGCTGTAACTGCGGCATTAATCGCCGTTTCCAGTGCATTTGCCATGCTGGTGGTTCCACCAGTAGCAGCATCGGACGTAATGGTTTGACCATTAATGATGACTGATGCTGTTTGTGAACCAACTGAGCCACCGACGGCGATACGGGATACCTGTGCGACTGAGCCGCCCTTATCTAAACCAAAACTAGCGGCTGACAAATCTTTTTGGTTTGAATCAAACCAGATAGATACATTGCGACCGTCAGATTCCAAAGTCACGCCACTACCATTGTCTTTAGCGGTAAGTCCATGCTGACCAGTACGTGCATTAATCGCCTCAACCACTTTTTCACGACGTGCAGTTCCTGTTTCGTTTTGAACAAACACGACAGGGACTGTCGTACCGTTTATATATAAGTTATAACTAGTGCCTCCATCAGTGGTAGAGGGGACACTGGTGGTGGTCGTCAAACCTTTGCTAATGACTGGATTAGCCAAAGCGCGAACGCCCGTGGAACTAGCTGAATCATTAATTGCTGCGGCAATCGCTATCGCGCTGGCGCTAAGGTCACTGCTAGCAGTAAGAATGCTTGATTTAGTGTCATCGGCCGTTGTCGTAGCACGAATTTTCACGCCATTAATCATCAGATCATCCACATTCAGCGGCTTACTTGCTGCTGCCTGATTGGCTGCTACTGTGCTGGAACTAATCGTACCGGTATTACTGCTACCGGTATCGGTTGAGATCGTAAATGGTGTGCCTGCAGTCGACGCATTAATCAACAATTCATTCACGCCACGACCGGCTGAAGCAGTCACGCCGAGGGTAGTATTTGCACTGATTAATGAAACTAAGTTATCACGAACTGATTGTGCGTCCGTAGTAACGCTAGACGTAAATGTTGTTCCGTTAATGGTTACCGAAAAGGTATCCGAGGATCCTATAGAACCACCAATCGTTACAGCATTAGTCTGGGCAACTGGGGCTGCCACAATCGCACGAGTACTCGTATTAAATACAGATTGGTTTTTAGTGAAATTACCTTCGATCAAACCGGTGCGAGTAATATCGCCTGTCGTCGACGAAGAAACCACTACTGGTGCTTCGATTTTTGATTCAAGCGAATAGGTACCTGCGTGTACGCCAGTACGCAAACCTATGCTTTGACCAAACAACGCAGCACTGCTATCGGTTTCAAATGACACTTCAATATTGCGACCATCTGCTGCAACCAGCGTGACGCCTTTAGAGTCATAACCCGTATCAATCGCTTTCACACCCGTCTTAGAGGTGATCGCATTAATCGCACTCACCACATCGGAGCGCGTAGCACGTGTGTTATTCAGTGTCGTCGTAATGTCGGCAGAAGCATAACCATTAATAAATACTACGCCAGAGACCGAAGGTCCCACGGTCATCGCCTGGCCTGTTAATACGTTTTCATTCACCTTGGCGTAGACACCCGTACCTGGTTGCAAGGTTGCATATTCTTGAGTGACATCCACAATCGGGCTCAGGCCCGTTGTACCTGGCGAAACGCTGGTACTAGGAACATCACGCTCAGACGTTGGGAAATCGAGTTTGATGGTTGAGCCGCCAGGTGCATAACTAACAATACGACTGGTACTCGAATTAAATAATGAACTCGCACGCAATGCCGCAGCAATTTTAGCGGTGGCCAACGACGATGTACTCTCGGCGCTGGTCAACTGTACGCTAACACCGCCCACGACTATCGTGCCTGGTTGTGGAACACCTGTAAATGTGAGTGATTGCGACTCACCTACGTCAGCGCCACGTGAAGATGCCATGCGATTAATCGCAGCCGCTTTCGCAATCGCACTACCCGCTGCATTATTTGCTGGCGAGAGTGTATCGTCAGACGCGTAAGATGCGCCAATATCAATGCCATTGATACGCAAATCGCCGGCGCGCAAAGGCGGAATACCACCATCAATCGCGACTGACAAACCGACAGCGCGGTTGGTATAGTTCAGCGTGCTACCACTAGAATCCTTCATGGTGTAGACCAAATCTTCAGAAATCACTTTACGATTTTGTCCATCAGTACCGCTAAAGGTAATGGTGCCGTTGGTTGGGTCGGCTGTACCATTCAAGGTATACGTTTGTTTATCCGCCGTCAGGAACGAAGCAGACACCACACCAAGACTAGATACTGAGAAACTCAGCGTACCACTCTTGAGGAAGCCACCATCACTGGCAAAATTTTCACCCGTCATCGCAACGGCTGCTCGGGTCGTTGCCACACTACTAGACACACCGGTAGCGCCTACATCCACCACCACATTACCAATATCAGCATCAGTCGCAGCATATTTAATCGTCAATTGACCATTGTCTGTCTGAGTAATAGTTCTACCAGACGTATTCGGATCAAAGCTAGGATCTGCTTCCAAGGCTGTCTTAATCGCAGCGGTAAAGCTTCTTAATTTGTCGGAATCACTGTTACCTTGAATCGCAGACGCAGGGATAGTTACGGCCACACCTCCGACTGTAATAACGCCTGTCGTAGGTACTGAGTTATCTGCAGTAAAGGTTAAGGTTTGAATTTCGCCTGAATCAGCGCCGGACAAGGTTCGCGTGGTGGTCGGATTAACAAACACGTCGGCTTCTTGACTGACTGAAGTAGCTTTAAAGACTGGCATCTCACCCACTCGCTGACCGGCGGTGCCATTCAATAGAGGGAATCCATTCCATTCGGTCGATTCAGAGATATGAACGATCTCAGCTTTGAGCTGCTGGAATTCCAAATCCAGATAGCTACGCTGTGCATTGTCGTTCGTATCATTGACTGCCTGAACGGCCAACTCACGCATGCGTTGCATCATGTCTGTGATTTCGTTGGTCGCCCCTTCAGCTGTCTGAATCAGCGAAATGCCGTCGCCCGCATTTCGAACCGCTTGATTCAGACCACGAATCTGATTCGTCATCCGAGTTGAAATCGCTAAACCGGCCGCATCGTCAGCAGCGGTATTAATCCGCTTGCCGGTCGATAGCTGCGCCATCGCCTTCGATTGTGCGCCTTCGGTTCGTTTTAGCGCTGACTGTGTGAACAGCGCTTTCAAGTTGGTATTGATGACTGCCATTTTTGGTTTCTCCTTGCGGCGTCCTATGCTTGCTTAATCTTTCACGGGCGAAATCCCGTGTGTTGATTTAGTCTATGCAAACGCCGTGCCAGGTTAAAAACTCCATTAAATTCAAATAGTTACACTTATTTTCTGCTACTTCTTAAATCTTGCTACTGCTGCCTGGCAATTTCTGTCGGTAATCCGGCAGGCATTTGCCATTAATTAATTAATAATTTTTATTAATCCGATTAACGCTGCACCGCGCCTAAACCCAAGGCTTCAGCCAGTGCGTCATATTCTTTCAATAACTCAGGATGATCTGGGAATAAGGCCAGTGCGACACCCGCCGCTTCAAATGCCTCTGCCAGATCCAGATTGCAGCGCAAGGAACGGATCAACATAGAGTGGGTAAACACCGTCGCCCTACTCGTCTGCATTTCCATTAATTGCTTGAGCAGATCTACCGCTTGCGGCCAATCCTCTCTGACGACTGATAGCAAACTAGTGATAGCCAAAATATCTTCACTCTCTGGATAGAGAGCCAATCCGGCATCGCCCAGTGCATAAGCCAACGCATCACGATCCTGACCCATCAAAGCTTGAATAGCCTCACGGATTTCCTCCGGCGCGAAACGGGACACCTGTAAGGTGTTAAAAGGTTGACCGTGTTCTGCGTGAAAAATCAGTTCTTGAGCGAGATTAGCCATAGTTAAGCTCCTGTTTAATAGCTTTGTTCGAAGTTGAGGTTAATTGCATCATCGCAATCTTCCTGGACAGGACCTATTAAGCAAAACGGATGCCAGCTTCAGAAAGTCTAGAAACTGTCGATAGAGTGACGTTTTTTCCGATTTCCTACCCTATAAAAGCCTGGATAAGCAAAGAAAATCACGTCATTAAAGATAGTTATGCCGCCTAGCGGCAAGGCATTGCCCGTATGATTGCCGCCGTGGCAGTTGCTTGCCACTTGTTTGCCGCCCCCCGGCAACCAGGCCAGGCAAACTAAGCATCACCGATTAAACAGCGACCCGCCTCCAGTGCTCATAGCAAGTGCGAGGCCAGGATCGAGCAAAAATGGCATGTTTCCTGCTTATAAACGCGCGCGAGAGGCACACTTACTAGCTGAATACAAAAAATACAGCTGAAGTGACTAAAGGAATACTCCGCCGATCCGACATATAACAAAACTAGGAACAGCTTATGGCCACCTCTTCAGTCAGCTCAGCAACGAACAATTCGGCGACCAGTACCGCAGCCAGTAATTTGTCGGCGCAACAGCAGGCACAAGCGGCCAACAAGGCGAATGCCCAAGCTATCCTTACTTCTCTGAATGCAGGTTCCGGCGTGAATGTCGCCAACCTGGCTCAAAGCTTGGTCGATGCTGAGGGAACTCCGCAAAAAAATCTGATCAACGCCAAGATCACCAAAAACGAGAGCAAGATTAGTGGTCTCTCGTCGGTGATGTTCATGATGTCGGAGCTAAAAACTAAGCTCTCCGCACTTAAAGACCGCGATAGCTTCAATACCGTTAACGCCAGCAATAGCAACAGCAGTGCGTTGTCGATCACTGCCTCCCCTTCAGCCAGCGTGGGGTCGCATCAAATACAAATTAACTCGGTATCTGCAGCGCAAAGTAGTATCAGCACTGGATTTGCGAGCAAAACAAGTTCACTGAATGGCGGCAGCCCATTCAGCATGACGATTGAGCAAACCAACAAAGGCGGCATCTCCGTTGGTACGGCAGTCGCAGACAATACCAACACCGCTTCGATTTCTGGTGTGAGCTTTGGTACTAAACCAGCGATTGATGACTTTAGTAATTTCTTAGTCACGATTGACGGCACGACCATGAATCTCACGCCGAATCCTGCCAATGCAACCCTGGCTGATCTTGCGTCTGATCTACAAGCACAATTACGCGCCAAAGATAGTGGCTCAACAGATTTGACTGTTTCGGTATCGAACACCAATCAACTTGATATCACCTCGGCCACCTCCAGCCGCGTGATTAGCTCTGTCGCTTTGACCAGCGCAGCAGCGTCAATGGGAACACCTACCTCAACGAATAGCAGCTTCGCAGTGATTAGCGATGTCAAGTTTTCGAGTAATGCATCCGTCACTGACTTTAAGAATTTCTCCGTTCAAATCGACGGTAAGTCGTATAGCTTTGCTCCCAAGCCAGCGACGGCAACCATGGATGATCTGGCGGCGAACATTCAATCGCAATTACGCGCACTCGATGGCAGTAGTGATTTAACTGTTGCAGTGACTAATGGCAATCGACTTGAAATAAGCTCGACAAAATCATCACGAATCATCAATGCACCCAAGCTCTCGAATCAGGCAACGATTAATTTAAATCCGGGTGCGAGCGGTGGAACCTCGAGCGGCGCGACCATAGCCGGCGCAGCGTATGGCACCTCGCCTAACGTGAATGACTTCAGTAAATTTGACATCAATATCGCAGGTAAAGATTGGTCGATTATTCCTCTGCCCGGCTCACCTACCCTGTCAGCGCTGGCAGAAAATATTCAAACTCAGCTGCGCATTGTGGATGGCTCTAACGATATGAGCGTCAGTGTCGCGAGTGACGGCACCACACTGCAATTTACTTCGTCCAGCAATCGCGCAATCACCGGCGCCAAGCTAACTCCCAAAACCTACGCTGATACCCCCGAAGGTATGGTGTCAGCGATTAATTCATCGGGCCAAGGTTACAAAGCACAATTGGTGAA
This sequence comes from Oxalobacteraceae bacterium, assembly GCA_947453015.1. Classification (GTDB taxonomy): domain Bacteria; phylum Pseudomonadota; class Gammaproteobacteria; order Burkholderiales; family Burkholderiaceae_D; genus Pernthalerella. The sequence continues at coordinate 7,316 of CANGFL010000035.1, forward strand.
TGATGGAAGCGCCCGCCCCTACAAGATCATGATTACCGGCGAAGCCGGATCAACTGAGAGTTTTACGTTATCAACGAATAGCACCACGGCGCTAAATTTTTCCAATATCACCAGCGCATCGGATGCCAACCTGACGGTGGATGGAGTTAGCTTCACTCGCAAGACGAATACGATTACTGATGTTGTTACAGGTTTGACGTTAGATTTAAAAGCCACGACCACCACGCCTGTGAGCTCGATGGTGAGCCGCGATACTAGTGCGATTCAAACCAAACTGGCTGATTTAGTCACCGCGTACAACGATTTCAATAACATCATCACAGAAACGACTAATCCAAAGTCGACGCTAGATACCTATGGCGCGACACTGGTAGGCAATAGCACCGTGCGGATGGTCAAACAGCAAATGCGGCAATTAATTGTTGGCGATTCCAGCACGGCCAGTGGCAGCTTTAAAAATCTAAGTCAGCTGGGCTTAAGCATCGATGAAAAAGGTGTGATGACGCTCGATTCAGCCAAGGCTGATGCCACCCTGAACAGTAACTACGAGAACGTCGTGAAAGCCATGACCGGCGGCTACAACAACCAGAGTATTTACAGCACCATACCCGGCGGGATCGCGGGTGACGCGGTAAAAAAACTCACTAAGTTGCTGGCTCCCGATGGCGCACTGATGAACCAAAGCACAGGCGCCACGACTCAGAATGACAAATACAAAGCAGATATAACCAAACTGCAAACGCGATTAGATGCATTACTAACTCGCTACAACAAACAATTTGCCGCTATGGATAGTCTGGTCGGCAGCGTTAATGCTCAGAAGACCAGCTTGAAAGCCACTTTCGACGGCATGATGGCTACTTACACTAATAAGTAATCACAGTAGCTTCAATAACCTCTAACAACAAAGCCTGGCCAGTTATTTGGCCAGGCTTTTTTTATGGTGAACAGCGACAGGCGACCAAAAGCCGTCGATTATCAGACTAATTTTTATCAAAAAAATAATTTACACCTTAGACCGGCAAAATTTTTCCGCCTTAGCCCTAAAGCTATACGAGCTCGTACCGATACCCCAAACGTACAAGTTCGTTTTGTAATGTCGCTTCGTGGAATGCCCGCGATATCAGGCAAACCAGAAAGGTGGAAATTATGGAAATTCAATCAAGATCGGCGCCGCAGCCCAGCCCCAAACCGCAGCCAGCTGCGCCACAGGCTCAAACCACTGCGCCCGCTGCAACGGGTGTGGCCATGGCAACTGCGCCCATTCCCAAAGCCGAGATCAAAGTCAACGTCGAACAGATGAAGAAAAATCTCGACCAAGCGATCGGTCAACTCAACGACAACATGCGTGACGGCGGCCGCAATCTAGCCTTCGCCATGGATGAAACGCTGGGCCGCCCCGTTATCGTTGTCAAAAAAGAAGATACCGGCGAAGTCATTCGTCAGATCCCGAATGAGGTCGTCATCAAGGTCGCGCACAACATGGAAAAGCTCAAGGGCTTACTGTTTAACACGCGCGCCTAATATTTAATTAAAGCTTTTTTTATCAGTACCGATTCATCAAACGTCAAGAAAAGATTCTTGAGTGATTCAGGTAAATCTAATTTAGGAGAACACCATGTCAGTGATTAACACCAACCTCAAAGCGCTCGTTGCACAAGAATCGATGCGCTCGAGCGATCTCAAATTGAGCGCCGCCATGGAGCGCCTCTCAACTGGAACTAGAATCAACTCTGCCAAAGATGACGCGGCTGGTCTAGCGA
>CANGFL010000036.1 GCA_947453015.1 Oxalobacteraceae bacterium
CAGATGATTCGTCCTTTCCGTGCTGAGACTGAGCGCTATGGCCATTATTCAGTAGCCGGTGAATTTGTTTACGACCGTCCATTTCAGTGGGGCTCTAAACGTACCGGTCCAGATCTGGCTAGGGTTGGTGGTCGTTACAGCGATGACTGGCATCGCACACATTTAAATAATCCGCGTGACTTAGTGCCTGAATCGAATATGCCTGCCTATCCTTGGTTGGCAACTGCAACCTTAGATCCGCAATCGGTGGTTTCACATTTAAAAGCTCTCAAGCGCTTGGGTGATCCGTATACCGATGAACAAATTGCGGCCGCTCCTAAAGAGTTAGAAGGAAAAACAGAGCAGGATGCGCTAGTGGCTTATCTGCAGGGTCTAGGTATACACATCAAGGCACGGAGATAAACATGGACATCATTCAATGGGTTTCAGATGCACGCAGTGTCGTTACGCTGATTTGCATGAGCACCTTTATCGGCATCGTGATTTGGGCGTATAGCGCGGCACGCAAGCAGGATTTTGATGAGGCAGCGATGTTGCCTTTTGCCGACGACGAATCACTTAACACCAAAGCGCAGGAGCCACATCATGGCTGATTTCACGAGCGGATTCTGGGGAATCTACATTACGGTATTGACGATTGTTTCCGTGTTTGGATGTGCATGGTTGTTGTGGTCGCAATCAACCATCAAAACAGCGGTGTCGAAAGATGGTCACGTTGAAACTACCGGTCATACATGGGATGAAGGTTTGGAAGAATTAAACAATCCTATGCCGCGCTGGTGGATGTGGCTGTTCTATATCACCATTGTGTTTGGGTTGGCGTATCTCTTTCTGTATCCGGGCTTAGGTACCTATGCAGGCAAATTAGGTTGGGCATCCAAAGGTCAGTACGAGGATGAATTAAAACTCGCTGATGAAGAATATGGCCCGTTGTTTGCCAAATATCAGCAAGTAGATATCAAGACACTTGCTACCGATCCCCAAGCACATGCGATTGGAGAACGTTTGTTCCTGACCTACTGTGCTCAATGTCATGGTTCTGATGCGCGCGGTAATAAAGGCTATCCGAATTTGACCGATAGAGATTGGCTGCATGGTGGTGAACCTGATGCGATCAAGACCACTATTTTGAAAGGCCGCAACGGTGCTATGCCACCGATGGGTGCTGCTGTAGGAACGGAGAAAGACATAGAAAATGTGGCGCACTATGTGCTGTCACTGTCTGACTCTGCTGCTGATCCCATTAAGGCCGCTATCGGCAAAGAGAAATTTGCTGCCTGTGCTGCGTGTCATGGCGCCGATGGCAAAGGCAATACCGCTGTGGGAGCTCCGAATTTAACGGATAAAACTTGGTTGTATGGCGGTAGTGTTGCCACTATCATGGAAACCATACGCGGCGGTCGCAACAATGTGATGCCGGCGTTTGCTGAATTTCTCGGCGAAGCCAAAGTTCATTTGTTAAGCGCTTACGTTTGGGGTCTGTCGAATAACTCGACCTTGCCTGCAGCAAGTAAGTAAGTGTCAATGAGTGAGTAGCAAAGGGTATCCATGGATAGTGCATCACCAGAAGTCGCCGTAGTCAAAATGTATAAAGCGCGGGAAGAAATCTACCCGCGCGAAATACAAGGGCGATATGCCAGCCTGCGCTGGTTTTTTGTCTGGGCCACGCAATTGCTTTTTTATGGACTACCCTGGTTTTCCTGGAACGACAGGCAGGCGGTGCTGTTTGATCTCGGCGCGCGTAAGTTCTATATCTTTGGCATAGTTTTATGGCCGCAGGATTTTATTTATCTGGCAGCGCTATTAATTATTAGTGCCTATTCCCTGTTTTTATTCACCGCTATTTTCGGACGTGTTTGGTGTGGCTTTGCGTGCCCGCAGACCGTGTACACCGAAATTTTTATGTGGATAGAACGCAAAATCGAAGGCGATCGTAGTGCACGTATACGCTTAGATCGCCAGCCAGCCTCGGTAGCAAAATTTTCTAGAAAATTAGCCAAGCACCTGAGCTGGGGCGCTCTCGCCTTGTGGACAGGTTTTACGTTTGTCGGTTACTTCACTCCGATTACTGTGTTGGCGACTGAAGTCTCGGCCTTAACCTTAGGTCCGTGGGAGTGGTTCTGGGTCTTGTTCTATTCCTTTGCTACCTATGGCAATGCGGGCTGGATGCGTGAGCAAGTCTGTAAATACATGTGTCCTTATGCGCGCTTTCAAAGCGCCATGTTTGATAAAGATAGTTTGATCATTACCTATGATGCGGGTCGCGGTGAGCCTCGTGGAGCGCGCCACAAAGATGATCCTGCTGCCGCAAAAGCCTTAGGCGATTGCATAGATTGCTCTATGTGTGTGCAAGTTTGCCCGACGGGTATCGATATTCGTAAAGGCTTGCAGTACGAATGCATAGGTTGTGCTGCGTGCGTTGATGCATGCAATAGCGTCATGGATAAAATAGGCGCCCCGCGTGGCTTAGTACGCTATTGGACAGATCATGCGATGGCCAACCGTTGGTCGGCTGAGCAAATTTTCAGTCACATGTTTCGTCCGCGAGTACTTATTTATATGAGTGTCTTGATTTTTATTGTGAGCGTTTTTTTCGGCACGCTACTGACTCGAACACCTGTCAAGATGGATGTGATACGTGACCGTGGTTCGATGGGGCGTGAGATTGAAAACGGCATGATAGAAAATGTGTATCGATTGCAGCTAATGAATACTGATGAGTCTGAGCATCATTATCGGATTAGCGTTAGTGGTATCGACACCATAAAGCTGCAAGGAGCAGGTGAGTTTGCACTTAACGGCACGGAGTCGCGAGCAGTGGCAGTGAATGTTCGGGTGGATGAAGCTAAGGGTGAAAAAGGATCGAATAAAATTTGGTTTACCTTAGTCGATATCGATAACCCCGATATTCATGTCAAAGAAAAAGCAGTATTTTTTGTGCCGCGCTGAACGGAGAAAATTATGACGACATTAAACGCGCTCGATAAACAGGTGGCACCTTGGTATAAACATCGCTGGCCGTGGTTGTTGATGTCGGGTCCCTTGGTTGTAATAGTTGCAGGTTTTGTGACGATGTGGATTTCATTCTCGGGCGCGGATGCACTGGTGGTCGATGACTACTACAAACAAGGCAAGGCGATTAATCAAGACTTACGTCGCGATCGGATGGCTTCGAATTTGGGATTACAGTTTTCGTTGCGTTACGATGCAGCTTCGGGAAATTTAGTCGGAGGGGTGAAGGGGCTAACGAATCAATTACCACTGACCTTGTTATTGGTTCATCCCACCGTGCCACAGAAAGATAAACGCATGGTAGTAACACCCGATTCAGAGGGACAATTTTCACTAACGTTGCCTATGCTGGAGCGTGCGCATTGGCAGGTACAGATAGAAGATGCTGCGCGCAGCTGGAGACTTCAGGGTGATTGGAGCTGGCCGCAGCAAAATAAGATAGACATCAGCCCTTTGCAGGACAAGGCATAAGATGCAAAGTAAGGAGACCGAATCATGTTGAAACTAGCGATGTCGGTGCTGTGGCCGTCGTTTATGGCGGCGATTCTTGCAGAAGGTTTTTTCTTTTCGATTTTTGACCCGGTCGATTTAATGCTCATACGCGGGCATATAGATTTGCCGCCAATTGCAGCCTACACGATTGGCTTTTTCTTTTTCTGGGCATTTTGCTCGTTAGCGAGCATGTTGAGTATTTATCTATTCAGCACAGAAGCGCCGCGCCAACCGCCATTTTAATCATGTCGAATTTAATCGCAGACTTCGGTGCCGGCTGCCATTGCTCGCATCCGGGTGATATCCAGTAATTCGATTTCACGATTAGCGACTCTGAGTAAGCCTTGTTTTTTCAGTCGCGATAATAAACGGCTGATACTTTCAATCGTTAATCCAAGATAGTTGCCGATTTCTTCGCGCGACATACGCAACTGAAATGTCGTCGATGAGTAGCCGCGCGCTGAATAGCGTGAGGATAAATTAATCAAAAATGCAGCAAAGCGCTGCTCGGCGCGCATATTCCCAAGTAGCAGCATGACATTTTGTTCGCGCGTGATTTCTTGACTCATCATGCGATGAAAGTGATGCAGCAAACTGGGGATGGTGCCAAATAATTCTTCGAGTCGTGCGAATGGAATTTCACAGACTTCACTATCTTCTAGTGCCATCGCATCACAATGATGATGTTCTGTGCTGATCGCATCCATGCCTAGTAATTCACCCGCCATCTGAAAGCCAGTGACTTGTTGCTCACCCGCGGGACTGACTTGAAAGGTTTTGAAATGGCCGAGTCGAATAGCGTAGAGATTAGTGAAGGGGTCACCGATGCGGTAGAGATGGGTGTCCTTAGCGATCTTGCGGCGGCGTCCGATGATGTCATCGAGTCGAGTCATATCCGACTCACCTAATCCCATAGGCAGGCAAAGCTGATGCATGCTGCACGCAGAACAACTCGCTTTGAGTGCGCTGATGTTGAGATTAGGGCTGGGCGTAATGGCTACGGGCTGGCTCATGAAGCGTTAGGAAATAAATAGTGGGGCAAATTTACCCGATTTGTGTCTTTGCGGCTATGCCTGATTGATGGTGGGTCGACTTTCGGCAGCTATTCCACAGCTTCGTAGGGTAATCCCACGTAGTTTTCGGCAATCGTCGTTTTTCCCGCCAGCGAGCTGGTGTAGTAGTCCAGTTCCGCTTCCTGAATTCGCTGATTGAAGGGATCGTCTGAGAACTTATGCAAAATTGACGTCATCCACCACGAAAAACGCTCAGCTTTCCAGATGCGGCGCAGGCAAATCTCAGAATACTTAGCTACCAAATCCAGCCGGTTTTGCTGGTAGCGTAGTCGTAAGATGTTATAAAGAGTGTAAACATCACTGGCGGCAAGGTTTAAGCCTTTAGCCCCTGTCGGCGGCACGATATGGGCCGCATCGCCCACTAAAAACATGCGCCCGAACTGCATGGGTTCCGCTACAAAGCTACGCAAAGGGGCAATGCTTTTTTCAATCGACGGGCCGGTGATTAGCGAGGCGGCTGCATCCTCGGGCAGACGTGTGCGTAATTCATCCCAAAAGCGTTGGTCAGACCAATCATCGACTTTATCGTCCAGCGAGCATTGAACGTAATAGCGCGAGAGCATAGACGAGCGCATGCTGCATAACGCGAAGCCGCGTTCATGATTAGCGTAGATCAGTTCATGCGACACCGGTGGAGTGCGCGACAGTATCCCCAACCATCCAAAGGGATAGACGCGCTCGAACAGTCGTATTGATTCGGGCGGTACGGATTTACGCGACACCCCATGAAAACCATCGCAGCCTGCGATGTAGTCACATTCAACGATATGTTTTTGTCCATTACTCGTAAAGCTAACACTGGGATGGTCGCTATGAAAATCATGAAGTGCAACATCATCAGCAGAATAAAAACTGAGCGAGCCAGATTGTGCGCGAGCATCCATCAAATCTTTAGTTACTTCAGTTTGACCATACACCATCACCGTTTTACCACCGGTCAGCGCATGTAAATCGATACGTTCTAGTCGACCCAGAAATGACAAGGCAAATCCATCATGCACATGACCTTCGCGATCCATGCGTTCTCCCACCTTGGCTTCGCGCAGCAGCGTTTGCGTACCTTGTTCGAGTACGCCCGCGCGTATGCGTGAGAGTACGTAGTCAGGTGACTTAGCTTCGATGACGATGTTAGCTATGCCTTGTAATTCAAGCAGTCGTCCCAGCAAAAGGCCGGAGGGTCCTGCGCCGATAATGGCAACTTGAGTTTTCATGAGTTTATGTTTGGCAGATGAAGGTGGCCGCATTCGGGCAGCAAGGCCTTGATAGTCCTCTAATCGGGCCCTCACAGGAATAGACTTTCATCGCAGAAACTTGTACATTTCGAGGATTTTTCAGACTTTTGGACTATCACGTGACTATCCCGACCAAGCCCGCCCTAAAAGTGCCAGTCTTCCAGTTATATGGGGAAAAAGGTCAATTACCCGCGCCTGAACGGATTCATTGTGAATCGATTGCTTCCCGTAGCCGCTTGCACAATTGGGAGATTAATCCGCATCGCCACCATGGCTTGTTTCAAGTCCTTTGGTTAGAGCAGGGTGAGGCCCGTTTTCAACTCGACGGTCAACAAGGTCAGCTGACAGAGGGATCGGTTTTGCTAGTGCCGCAGCATTGCGTGCACGGTTTCAAATTTTCCAAAGATGCGCATGGCATGGTCGTGACATTGGCGTATTCGTTAATCGATAGCTTGGATAGTGATTTGGCCCAAGAGTTGATGACGCTTGCCGAGCCCGTTCTTTGTGGTTTGCAGGATGTAGTGAGTGCAGCAGCGATTGAGGCAGGATTGCGTGCGTTGTATTTTGAATATCAACAACGAGATCGTTATCACCAGGCAGTGATCGAATCGCTCGTCAGTACGACGTTGGCTTGGTTGATGCGTGAAAATTTAGCGCAAGCACGTGACAAAGTTGCTGTCTCGGTGGTGCGCGCTCGCGAACATTTGGCAGGCTTTGTTGCACTGGTCGATGAGAATTTTTCCAAGCATACGCCGCTGGATCATTACGCGGCTCAGCTCGACATCAGCGCGGCTCACTTGAACGCTATTTGTCGTCAGATGAGTGGCCGATCGGCTTTGCAACTGATACACGAGAGATTAATCCTCGAAGCCAGACGCGAACTCATTTATACGTCGATGACGATTAAAGAAGTATCTGAGCTATTAGGGTTTACTGACCCAGCGTATTTCACTCGGTTTTTCAAACGGCAAATGGGAGTGTCACCCAAAGATTTTCGATTGCAGTCTTCGCAGTCGGTGAATGCGAGATAAATTTATAAACGATTTGTTTTGATGTGTCAGTGCCTCGCTGCCCTAAAGCAGGCGAGGCATTGTGTTAGTTAGTTATAGATTTTTTTCAAGGCAGAAGAATCGATAGCTCTGATGCTCCATTCAGTAATACAGGTAAGAATTCGTTTTCCATTTGTTCGCGTGAAACGCGTGCCGACTGCGCGCCGATATTCAATGCAGCAGCGACCGCGCCGGACGCACCTCGTACTGGGACAGCTATAGATCGCAAACCAATTTCCAATTCTTCTTCTACGATGGCATAACCTTGCGCAGCTGTTTCAGCCAAAATTTCACGCAGCTTTTCTTCCGACACCTCAGTGCGATCGGTGAGTGGAAGTAGTGGCACTCGCGCAAAATAATTATCTAACTCCGCTTTGGATAATGACGCTAGCATGACGCGACCGAGTGATGTGCAGTAGGCGGGTAGACGACTGCCCGCGTTCAACGCAATCGACACGATGCGTGTCGTTTGTGAACGTGATATATACAGCACCTCACCTTGTTCTAGCACCGCCAGAGAACAGGATTCGCCCACGGTAATGCTGACTTGGTTTAAACACGGTTGAGCAGAAACCGTGAGTGGAGTTGATGAAAGATAGGAATAGCCCAGCGCCAGAATTTTTGGTTTGAGAAAAAAATTATTGGCATCGGAGCCCGCATACCCAAGTTTTTTGAGTGTGTACAGGCAGCGTCTTACGGCGGCGCGGGGGATGCCGGTTTTATGACTGAGTTGCGCAATAGTCATCGCTCGACGTTGATCGGAAAAAGCTTTGACTACCGCCAGGCCGCGTGCCATCGAGGTCATGAAACTGGGGTCAGTCAGTGCATCGATTTCTTGCGCGATGGTGAGTGAAGGCGTGGCTGGTGCAATTGGAGTCGCACTGGGTTGTGTTGTGGTTGGTGTCGGTGTGAGTGCCTCCGTGTGATCTGTGGGCTCTTGTGGCTGTGTTGTGGTTGGTGTCGGTGTGAGTGCCTCCGTGTGATCTGTGGGCTCTTGTGGCTGTGTTGTGGCTAGTGGGGGTATGAGTGTTTCCGAGGACTCTGTTGTGGCTAGTGGAGGGATGAGTGTTTCCGAGGGCTCTGTTGTGCTTGGTGGAGTGTCTTGCTGCTCAGTCAGTGCCAGTTCAGGAGGAAAGGGGTCTGTATGATTTTCGGTATTGAGGGGAGAAATGTTCTGCATAGTGATGTCGCTATGAAAATGGACGATGGGGCGAGCGACCTTGGTGGCTTATTACGCTCGCGATGGCGTGGAGCTCAATTACCGTAGCGGAACCCAATGCTTAATTGACAATCGTTGTTGTCTCCATTGCTAACTTGATTCGGTCGCTAGTGGAAACCTAACTTTTCGTTGCGTAACCCTGACACTGACAGCAGGCTGTCATCTCGGGGTTCGACCACCGAACACTAAATAAACTGGCAGTCTTGCAGCCGATTTATGCCCCCTATACACTGGCGAGATGTTCTGTAATCAAGCATTAGTTCGATAATCGGATTAACGCTTCAGTAGATTTTGCTAACACATAAGCCGAGAACGACCAGAAATTTTTTTTGGGTCTCTCATCTGTAAAGGATTTTTTTGTGGTGAATAAAATTGTTCCCGGGTTGCGGGAAGCGTTGGCGGGCATTCATGATGGTGCGACCATCATGATCGGTGGCTTTGGTAATGCAGGTATGCCGCGCGAATTAATCGATGGTTTGATTGATCAAGGCGCGACCGATCTAACGATAGTGAATAACAACGCCGGCAATGGCGACACCGGTTTGGCCGCGCTACTGGCTGCACGTCGTGTGAAAAAAATTATTTGCTCTTTCCCACGTCAAGCGGATTCTTACGTGTTTGATGGTCTCTATCGCAGCGGTGATTTGGAGTTGGAATTAACGCCGCAAGGAAATCTGGCTGAGCGCATACGTGCCGCAGGTGCAGGTGTTGGTGCGTTCTTTTCGCCGACTGGCTATGGCACCTTACTAGCAGAAGGTAAAGAGACGCGGCTAATCAATGGGAAAAATTATGTGTTGGAGTATCCGATTCACGCCGACTTCGCACTCATAAAAGCCTTAAAAGCAGATCGTTGGGGCAATCTGGTTTATCGTAAAGCAGCGCGTAACTTCGGACCTATCATGGCGATGGC
>CANGFL010000037.1 GCA_947453015.1 Oxalobacteraceae bacterium
AATTCCGTCAGTTTGAAAGTTCATGGTACGAGGGCGACAAAATTAAACTCTCGCGTGACCGACTGGGTCGTCTCGGCTTTTTCACCGATACCAATGTGGACACCTTGGAGGTCCCTGGAGCGCCCGATCAGGTTGACTTGAATGTGAACGTCGTTGAAAAACCAACCGGTAACGTGATGATTGGTGCGGGTTTCTCAAGCAGTGAAAAACTCACGCTGACGGGTTCTATCAATCAGGCAAATGCGTTTGGTACGGGTAACAACATTGGTATTAGCGTTAACACCAGTCGTGTTTACCGAACCATTGCCGTACAACATACCAATCCTTACTTCACCGAAGATGGTGTGAGTAAAACGACCGAGGTTTTTCTTAGAACTTCTCGGCCGCCACTTTACTTAACCGATATTGATTATAAAGTGGTGACTAAAGGCGGTAACGTTAGCTTTGGTGTTCCGTTTACTGAGTTCGATAGAGTGTTTTTAGGTGCCGGTATCGAAGATACGACGGTTGATACCTACACTAACAGCCCGAGTCGATATCGTGAATTTGTGCACAATACGAACAATGAAGGGGGACCGCTTGTTATTGATGCGACTACTGGCGACGGTAATGGCTTAGGCACTGCACATACGTTAGCGTTTCCTTTGACTGCTGCGTGGCAGCGCGACAATCGTGACAGTGCACTGATACCGACTAAGGGTCGTTATCGCCGTGCCAATCTTGAAGTATCACCTGCCGGTTCATCTACGTATTACCGAACGACCTACCAAGATCAGTATTTCATTCCACTGAATCTGTCGAATACTGCGACCTTGGCACTCAATGGTGAAGTCAATTACGGTGGTGCCCTAGGCGGTAATGCCTACCCGATTTTTAAGAACTACTATGCCGGAGGTATTGGCACGGTTCGTGGCTATCAGGCTGGATCACTTTCGGTTTCGCAAACTGTCAGTGGGAATGTGGATAGTAAATACCGCCTACCTATCGGTGGCTCAGCCCGTTTGATTATGAATGCTGAATTGCAGATGCCATTCCCTGGCACGGGAGTCGATCGTAGTTTGCGCTGGTTTACATTCTTTGATGCCGGCCAGGTGTTTAACCCGGAAAATGGTGAAAAGATTAACTTAAGCGACCTGCGCTACAGTACTGGCTTGGGTTTAAGTTGGATTTCTCCTGTCGGTCCGCTCAAGCTATCGCTGGGATATCCGATGAATCCACAGTCATACGACCGGACGCAGCGGTTCCAGTTCCAGTTGGGCACCGGATTTTGATGCTCCAATGGCATAATAGACGGTCGCTTTGCGTAAATAGAGTTTTACCCTTCGTTGCGGGCTGACTGATTTACGCGCTTATTGAGCATTGCGGAGATTGAATTGAAATCTGTAACCAAAAAAACAACCAAACTTGGTCTGGCCTTGCTGATGTCATTGCTTGTGCCTTTCTCAGCTAATGCGCAGCAGGATCTGAAGATTGGTTTTGTCAGCCTAGACAAAATTCTCAAGGATTCGACTCCTGCCAAAGCTGCTACGGCCCGTTTGGAGCAAGAGTTTTCTAAGCGCGAAAAAGATTTGCAAGAACTCTCAGTTAAACTCAAATCCAGCGCTGAAAAGCTCGACAAGGACGCTCCTGTTATCAGTGATGCTGAGCGAAGCAAGCGTCAGCGAGAACTGGGTGAGATGGACAAAGATTTTCAGCGTCGTCAACGCGAGTTTCGCGAAGATTTGAACCAACGCCGAAACGAAGAAATGGCGGCTGTTTTGGATAGAGCCAGCAAAGTCGTTAAGCAAATGGCTGAAGCGGAAAAATACGACTTAGTCCTTCAAGAAGCCGTGTATGTTGGTCCGCGGATTGATATCACCGAAAAAGTGCTGAAGGCACTCAATAAATAATCAGGACCTTTCGCCATGAGCACTCGACTGGGCGATTTGGTTAAAAGCCTAGGCGGGGAGTTGATCGGTGATCCGGAAATCATCGTTACCGGTATCGCCCCGCTGGAAGCCGCAGGCGAAGCGCACATCACCTTTCTGTCCAACACCAAGTTGCGTTCACAAGCTGCTGCTACTCGGGCAGCGGCGCTGATTGCAGCCGCAAGTGAAGTCGAGGCGCTACGAGCTAGCTTTCATGGCGCATTCATCCTGACAGACAATCCGTATGCCTATTACGCGCACGCGGCACAGTATTTTGTTTCCCTAACCGCTGTTCCTATTACCCCAGGCATTCATGCCACGGCGGTCGTCAGCGAATCCGCTCAGATTGCAGCCACCGCCAGTATCGGTCCTCATGTAACGATTGAAGCGGGTGCGCAGGTAGGCGAGCACTGCGTGATCGGTGCGGGTAGCTTCATAGGACGAGATGCGCGAGTCGGTGCAGCGACCGTGTTTCATCCGAATGTGACGTTTCTTTCAGACTGCCACATCGGTGCTCGCGGTGTTATTCAATCCGGCGCAGTGATTGGCGGAGATGGTTTTGGTTTTGCCAATCAAAAGGGACAATGGATAAAAATTCCTCAGACCGGTGGTGTACGAATTGGTGACGATGTAGAGATCGGCTCGAGTACTACGATTGATCGTGGCGCCCTGGAGCACACCATCATCGAAAAGGGTGTCAAGCTCGATAACCAAATACAGATTGCTCACAATTGCCACATCGGTGAAAACACCGCGATGGCTGGCTGTGTCGGTGTCGCTGGCAGCGCAAAGATTGGACGTAACTGCACATTCGGTGGTGCAGCGATGATTCTTGGACATCTAACTATCGCAGATAATGTGCATGTATCGTCCGGTAGCTTGGTGTCGCGCTCCATTCACGAAGCAGGGCAGTACACCGGCTTTTATCCGTTGGCGAAAAATTCAGACTGGGAAAAAACAGCCGCAGTCGTGCGTCAGCTCGACGGGCTGCGAGATCGTGTAAGAGAACTGGAAAAACTGGTCAGGGAACTGACATCAAAAAAATAACTCACTATTCAGAGAACAGGCAGCAAGTACCATGAACAGTTTAGATATAAATCAGATCAAGCAATACCTACCTCATCGATACCCGCTATTGCTGGTCGATCGTGTGCTTAATTGGGAGTCCGGTAAAAGTATTAACGCGATCAAGAACGTCACCATTAACGAAGAATTTTTCAATGGACATTTCCCTAACAAACCCGTGATGCCGGGCGTGATGACGATTGAAGCGTTAGCGCAAACATCAGCGCTGCTAGCGTTTTTGACGATGGGTCAAAAGCCAGATGAAAATGCGGTGGTGTATTTCCTTGGAATTGATAATGCACGCTTCAAGCGTCCTGTTGAGCCAGGCGATCAATTGCACATGCACGTAGAAATTTTGCGGCACTCGCGTGGGATTTGGAAATTTCAGGCACGAGCAACCGTGGATGACCAACTCGCTGTTGAAGCAGAGCTGATGTGCACCATGCGCAGCGTGGCAGATTCTCCTGCAGCGGAATAAGCACTATGGCGAAGATTCATCCAACAGCCATTGTTGAACCCGGCGCAGCTATTCACGATAGCGCCGAGATTGGTGCTTACAGCATCATTGGTGCTAACGTTGTGATTGGTGCGCGTACTCGTGTGGGTCCTCATGTCGTCATTGATGGGAATACCAGCATCGGCGAAGACAATGTTTTTTATCAGTTCTCGTCTATCGGCGCGCCACCACAAGATAAAAAATATGCGGGTGAGCCTACACGTCTTGAGATAGGCGATAGAAATACTATTCGAGAGTTTTGTACCTTTAATCGTGGTACGGTGCAGGATGTTGGGGTTACTCGACTCGGTAACGATAACTGGATCATGGCCTATGTGCATCTTGCCCATGACTGCCAGATCGGCAACCACACCATCTTTGCTAACAACGCGCAGCTAGCCGGTCATGTGCAAGTGGATGATTGGGCCATCATGGGTGGTTTTTCGAATGTTCACCAGTTCTGCAAAATCGGAGCACATGCGATGGTAGGTATGAGTACTAGCCTAACGCAAGACGTGCCACCGTATGTGATTTTGTCGGGCAATCCGGCTCAGGCACATGGCATTAATAGCGAAGGCTTAAAGCGCCGCGGATTTTCGCGCGAAGCCATCACTGCGATACGTCATGCGTATAAAGTGCTCTATAAATCGGGGCTGACATTAGAAGAAGCGAAAGCAGCGTTACAGGTGCAAGAGCAGTCCGAACCAGAATTTGCTGTGGAGTTAAAGCTTATTCGTGATTTTCTCCAGAATGTGAGTCGTGGCATTGTCCGCTGATCTGTCGATTGCTATGGTGGCTGGTGAGGCCTCGGGTGACATACTCGCGGGCCGAATGCTATCGGGCCTGCGCCCCATGCTGAGTGAAGCCCATCTCTACGGTATTGGTGGGCCTGCGATGGCAGAGCACGGTTTCGTGTCTGAGTATCCGATGGATAAACTTGCAGTCAGAGGTTTGTTTGAGGTGTTGGCGCATTATCGTGAGCTCAAAGCATTTCGTGATTCATTGCGTGACCGACTACTGGAAGAGAGACCCGCTGCATTTATAGGCGTTGATGCGCCCGATTTCAACCTTGATCTGGAAATCGCTCTCAAGAAAGCCAAAATACCTACGATGCATTTTGTGAGTCCATCCATCTGGGCTTGGCGTCGTAGTCGCATCAAAAAAATTGCGCGTGCCGTCGATCACATGTTGGTCATTTTTCCATTCGAGGAAGCGATCTACAAAAAAGCGGGCATACCAGTGACCTATGTAGGACATCCACTGGCAGAAGTGATTCCTATGGATCCTGATCAGGATGCAGCGCGCGATGCGCTTGGAATGGATCGTAACGGACGTATCGTCACGATTTTGCCTGGTAGTCGATTATCCGAATTGAAGTACAACTCACGCGTGTTTATTGAAACAGCGGCACAACTGGCGAAGCGCGATCCAACGATTAAATTTATTGTTCCGATGGCGGGTGAGACACAACGTGCCTATTTCGAGCAACTGATTGCACGCCCTGAGCTACAGCGCTTACCGCTGACGATCATGACGGGTAATTCACACGAGGCGATTGCAGCATGCGATGCAGCGCTGGTCGCGAGCGGCACAGCGACGCTTGAAGTCGCTTTGTTTAAAAAACCCATGGTGATTAGTTATCGTATGAATCCAGCCAGCTGGCAAATTCTGCGATTAATGGCGTATCAACCTTGGGTTGGTTTACCGAATGTGATGGCGCGCGAATTTTTAGTTCCTGAGTTATTACAAGATCGCGCTAATCCCGCAGGATTAGCCAGCGCATTGTGGGCGCAGATTTCAAATGATCAAAATCGTCAGCGCTTGCGCCGCCGCTTTGTCGATTTGCATCATGACTTGATGCGTAACACCGCTTCACAGAGCGCTCACGCCGTCATGGAGATGCTCTCTCAGCACGGTAGGCTGTAACATGCCCTCACAGCGATCGACGCCGTCTGTGCCAGTGATGCCCTTATTGTTCGACATCGAGGGTGAGTTGATCTGTGGTGTTGATGAAGCAGGTCGCGGTCCTCTAGCAGGGCCCGTCTTTGCCGCAGCCGTTATTCTCAACCCCGACTCGCCTCTTGCGGGTTTGCGCGACTCAAAAAAACTCACCGCTCAACGCCGCGAAGAATTAGCGGTGATGATTAAGCGCGATGCCTTGTCGTGGTCCATCGCGCAATGTTCAGAAGCCGAGATCGATGAGCTCAACATACTGCAAGCAACCATGCTCGCTATGCGCAGAGCGATCGAAGGCTTATCAATCACACCCACACTTGCGCTTATCGATGGTAATCGTTGCCCGGTTTGTTCTGTACGTACCGAAGCCATCGTCAAAGGTGACGATAAAGTGTCACAAATTTCAGCGGCTTCAATTCTTGCCAAAACAGCGCGTGATGCAGCGCTGATGGTGATGCATAAAAATTATCCCAATTACGCGTTCGATCAGCATAAGGGTTACCCGACTGCATTGCATCTTCAGCGATTGCGCGAGCACGGCGTGTCACCCGTTCATCGGCGATCCTACGGTCCGGTGCGTGATTTACTTACTATTGACGATCGCAGCCAATGACGCTTCGACAAATAAGTTCGCGCGATAACCCTCAATACAAGTTGTTGCGGCAGCTGGCGAGTAGTTCGCAAGCCCGACGCAAACAAGCTAAGACGCTGCTTGATGGTGTGCATTTATGTCAGGCGTGGTTACAGCATCGTGGCCAACCTGAATTGTGCGTGGTCAGCGAGAGTGCTAGCAATCATCCTGAGGTCAGCAGTGTTTTGAAAGAGTGCACCGACTTAGGAGCGGATTGCATGGTTTTGCCCAATGCCTTATTCACTGCGTTAAGTCAGGTTGAGCAGGGCGTCGCGCTGATGTTTGTTGTGAGCACTCCAACCAATAAACCGCTCGCATCGTTAAATCAGTCGTGCGTATTAATTGATGCCGTTCAGGATCCGGGTAATCTAGGTTCGATACTGCGCACCGCCGCCGCCGCAGGCATCAAGCAAGTGATCTGTTCTGATGGAAGTGTGTTTGCATGGTCACCCAAAGTTTTGCGGGCAGGTATGGGAGCGCACTTTCAGTTGGATATTATTGAGCATGCTGATCTGCAGCAGTTAATCACTGCATCAACCGTGCCGGTTTACGCTACCGACTCGCATGCGAAGAAATCGATTTACCAAATGAATTTAACTCAGCCCTGTGCCTGGTTGTTTGGTAATGAAGGTCAGGGGATTTCAGAATTACTTTTGTCGTGCGTAACAGAGCGGCTCACCATACCCCAGCAAGCTGGTGTCGAGTCATTGAACGTTGCGGCGGCAGCCGCAGTGTGTTTGTTCGAGCAAAAACGTCAGTGTTTGATGTAGGGCACCATGCCATCGGACGCATTACCATCGCACTGAATGCCATCGCGACTGAATCAAGTAAACGGTAGAGGTGCTTCAACGTAGACCAGACCGGGTGCTACCCATCGCTGTGTTTCTGTTAGGCGTGTCGCCATCTCTTTTGAGCAGACATAATCGAAGCGGTAATGCCGACCATCGATAATCGCGTAACGGTGAATTGGCTGATCAAGATAGTGGCCGATGGGATCAATCAGCCGCTGCGGCGTAGCTATCGCATCGCGTTTAACTTCAGCACGGGGTCTGAGTGGTTGACGGTAATTTCGCAGATCCGATTGAATAGTCTTAAAGCTGTCTTTGAGAGCCCATAGCAATAGCCCAAAGCCCAGCCAAAGTATCAGATCGATGGCAATCAATTCCATGAAAATGCTCCCAAGTAGTCGAGGTGTGGTCGTGGTTGGTCGAGCACCTCAGTTCATGCCTATGTTGGGTTGGTAAAATGGTTTTGTCTGTTGTTCCTTGCTGATCTTTGATAATCGTCAATACGGCATTTATGCCAGGTATTTCATGTGCAGTCGCCTCATTAATAGGCGCGTCGTTCCAGTGACAATTCTTGCAGCATCATGGTCGCAATTTCTTCGATGGATTTGACGGTGGTGGATACCCAGCGAATCCCTTCGCGATGCATCATTCGCTCTGCCTCGTTGACTTCATAGCGACAGTTTTCCAACGAAGCGTATTTGCTTCCTGGGCGACGCTCATTGCGTACTTCCGATAGCCGGTCGGCCGCGATCGATAAGCCAAAAATTTTGCTGCGAAACGGTGCTAAACCACTCGGAAGTTGGCCGCGCTCGAAATCTTCGGGTATCAATGGATAGTTAGCGGCCTTGATTCCATACTGCATTGCTAGATACAGGCTGGTCGGTGTTTTGCCTGAGCGCGACACACCCACCAAAATCACATCTGCCATTGGTAGATTTTTGTGCGATTGACCATCGTCATGCGCGAGCGAAAAATTAATCGCCTCGATGCGGCTTTTATAGCCTTCGGCATCCGCCATGTTGTGGCTGCGGCCAATGCTGTGAGTTGAACGTACCCCAAGTTCTTGTTCGAGGGGATCCACAAAGGTTTGAATCAAATCCATGTGCAAGCCATTCGATTTACGAACGATGGCTGAGAGCTCAGTCTTGACTAGCGTGGAAAAAACAATCGGGCGCTTTCCCTCCAATTCGGCAGTG
Organism: Oxalobacteraceae bacterium; assembly: GCA_947453015.1. Taxonomy (GTDB): domain Bacteria; phylum Pseudomonadota; class Gammaproteobacteria; order Burkholderiales; family Burkholderiaceae_D; genus Pernthalerella. The sequence goes on from CANGFL010000037.1 coordinate 8,040, forward strand.
TCATTAATCCGGCGAACCGCCTCGTGCGCCTTGTCTATGGTGTCCACAAACGGTAGGCGAATCTCTCTAAAAATCAGATCAAATTGGGCCAGAACAGAATGGCCGAAAGTTTCCGCAGTGATTCCGGTGCCATCCGAGACGAAAAAAACAGTGCGGTAATGACTAGTTTTACTGCCAGCGGGCTGATTTTGCATGTGAAATGTATAAATAATTAACGCAAAAAGTGGTGAGGATCGCTTAAAAAAGTCAGCCCGGACCTGTAAAATGGAGCCTATCTTTTTATTTCGACTGCTTGCACCAAGAATAACAAAACCATCACCGGTTGCGAGGCACTCTATGCAAATTTCTCATCATCAAAAAGGTCGTTGTTATGTCCAACTTGGCAACCACGGGGGTTCATCAAGCCCCTGATAAGGGGGCGGCTTACGTCGTTTCTTTCGAAAACCTGCGCATGACGGATGTCGAATCCGTCGGCGGCAAGAACGCTTCACTTGGCGAAATGATCAGTCAGCTCGCTCATGCGGGCGTGCGAGTGCCGGGCGGGTTTGCAACCACGGCTCAGGCTTTCCGCGATTTCCTGTCTTACAGCAACGGTGGGCCGTCGCTCGCTGATCGCATAGCAGAGCGCTTAGCGGGTCTCAACATTGATGACGTTCGTGCGCTGGCCGCTGCCGGTGCGCAAATCCGTCAATGGATACTGGATACGCCTTTCCAGCCACGCTTAGAAAAAGAAATTACTGAGTATTATCATAAGCTTGTAGATGATTCTTCAAGTGAAATGTCATTTGCGGTTCGCTCTTCTGCCACGGCTGAAGACTTGCCCGATGCCTCGTTCGCCGGTCAGCAAGAAACCTTCCTGAACGTCGTGGGCATAGACAATGTGCTGGAAGCAATCAAGCACGTTTTTTCATCGCTCTACAACGACCGCGCTATTTCCTATCGGGTAC
>CANGFL010000038.1 GCA_947453015.1 Oxalobacteraceae bacterium
AGCGCCGGCACGATGCAAAGGAGCAAACCATGGATCTGATCCAACAACTAGAGCAAGAAGAAATTACCCGTCTGGGTAAGAACATCCCTGAATTCGCACCTGGCGATACCGTTATCGTTAACGTGAACGTGGTTGAAGGTAACCGCAAACGTGTACAGGCCTATGAAGGTGTCGTGATATCCCGTCGTAATCGTGGCTTGAATTCGAACTTCATCGTTCGTAAAATCTCGTCAGGCGAAGGTGTAGAGCGTACTTTCCAATTGTATTCACCACTGATCGCTTCAATTGAAGTGAAACGTCGCGGTGATGTACGTCGTGCCAAGTTGTACTACCTGCGTGAACGTTCAGGTAAATCGGCGCGTATTCGCGAAAAATTGCCTAGCCGTCGTACAGCTGATTCCGCAGCGGAGTAAGCAGTCGAGTTATGGCAAACTGAAAAGGGCACCGAGTGTGCCCTTTTTCTTTTTTGAATGCTGATGAAAAATCCGTTTGATCCTACCGCAGCGCCGATTGATTCTCTGGCTTCTGAGCAAGCCTTAGCATTGGAGCGCTTAGATCCTGAGTGGCTGCGCCAACGTTTTCGCCAACCTGCCGAATGGACGCCGGAATTTACCGATGAACATGTGCTGCGTGATACGCAGCGCGCGCCCGTACCCGCGTCGGTACTGATGCCTTTAGTGGTGCGCGAGAATCATATTTCTTTGTTGCTCACGCAGCGCACTGCTCATTTGCATGATCATGCAGGTCAGATTAGTTTTCCTGGTGGGCGAGTTGACCCCGATGATGTAGATGCTGTCGCCACTGCCTTGCGAGAAACGGAAGAAGAGATCGGTCTCTCTCGTCGGCATATCGAAGTGATCGGTTCATTGCCTGATTACTTCACGGGTACCGGCTTTCAAGTAACGCCGGTGGTCGGCTTAGTTCATCCACCATTTGATTTGGCGGCTGATGAATTCGAAGTCGCCGAGATTTTTGAAGTCCCGCTACATTTTTTGATGGATGGTGCCAACCACCAACGTCGCAGTGCTGAATTTCCCGGTAAGCCGGGCCGTCGTACGTTTTACGCGATGCCTTTTCAGCACTATTTTATTTGGGGCGCCACCGCCGCCATGCTGCGTAATCTTTATCATTTTGTGCGCGCTTGAGCCGGGTATGCATTACTCTTCATTTAGCTTATGATTTACTGAAATTCCAGCGCCTCTTATGACTCTGTTTTCTATACTCTTCGTTTTGTTGATTGAACAGTTCCGCCCCCTGCGTGCGGACAATCCCATCTATGCCGCAATACGTGTATTCGCGGCTCGCATAGAGCATAGTTTTAATGCGGGTAAACCTGAGCATGGTCGTATGGCCTGGTTAGCCATGGTCTCGGTTCTGGTGGCGCCTACCTTGTTGATCTACTGGTTACTTGCGTTGGTAGGGCCATTGGCGCAGTTTGTATGGAGTGTGTTGATTGTTTATTTGACGATGGGTTTTCGTCATTACAGTCATTACTTCACTTCTATTCAAGCAGCACTGAATAATGGCGAGCTGTCAGAAGCGCGTGATTTGCTTGCAGAATGGACTGGGCAAGATGTGCGCGATCTTGATATTCACGATATCGCTCGCTTATCAGTAGAAAACGCGCTGATCACTACCCATCGACATGTGTTTGGTGTTTTTTTGTGGTTGCTGCTGCCAATCGGTCCTGCCGGCGCTGTCATTTACCGTGTCGCTGAATACTTGGCGCGTGCATGGACTGAGCCCGAACATCTGCGTCAGGAAGCTTTTGGGACATTCGCTAAAACGGCATTTGACTGGATAGATTGGCTGCCTGCACGCTTAACCGCTGTGGCTTTCGCCATCGTCGGTAATTTCGAAGACGCTATTTACGCTTGGCGAAATTTTGCTCGTCGCTGGGCGAGTCACACCACCGGCATCATTTTGTCTGCGGGTGGTGGTGCAATGGGAGTACGGCTGGGAACGCCTGCTGAATATGCCCCCGCTGTGCCTGAAGTCGATATCACGCGCTATGAATCTTCCAGCCCTGAACTTGAGATTTTGCCGGGTGAAGAACCGTCTGCTCGCTCATTACAAAGCACCGTAGGATTGATTTGGCGCGCGCTTCTTCTTTGGATTTTGCTGTTGGTGCTGGTCTCTGTTGCCAACTGGCTAGGCTGAAAATAGTTAATCAGGCTGAGTGCCTTAATGACAGCTGGAAAGTTGGCGACCTCGTTGTCCTTTTCCAGTAAAAATAGCGGGTACAGCTTTGTTTCCCCTCTCATATTCGGTAAGATAGCGATAAATGGTGTGCCGCAGCAAAATGCCACTCAACCCTATCGTTTGAAAGCCTGCCTGCCGCATGGCCGACCAGAGTTCAGAATCATCCAGCGAAGCGACCGACTTCATCATTCAGGGCTTAACTAGTAAAGGTAAACCCTTTCGGCCCAGTGATTGGGCCGATCGCTTGTGTGGAATCATGGCGCGTTTTAATCCCGACGCTGGTAGTGGTTACGACCTGCATCTGCAGTATTCCCCTTACGTACAACCAGCGCTGATCGAGGGCGAGCGCTCGGTTTTAGTTGACGCTAAGTTGTACGCGCTTGAACCTATGGCGTATCACTTTATGCGCAGCTTCGCAAAAGACAATGATTTAACCATCATCGAAGCGTGTCTGCTGCCTAACAAGCACTGATTGAATAAAATCGAGACGATAGGCGATTAATTATCGAAGCTAATTCTCAGCTTCACTGAGTCCCGCAGGGCAAAGCTGCGCTGACTCGCCATAAAATTCGAAATAAATCAGTGTTCACCTAATTCATTCCTAAAAATTTCTATCATTCTTTTGTTGAGAAATTTAGTGTGGATATCGTTATACGTCTCAACGCATACACGCATGCGTTAGCCATAGATCAATCCTGAAATCATTTCAAAAAAATTCATAAATCGAACTAATGATCGATATTAGGCCGGTTAATTGAATTGTTAATGCGCGAGCTAGCAACTTGTGCGATTTAATTTTATTTGGCGCAACCTGTTGCCCTGATTCACTGGGCTGTTTATCAATCATGCCGGGTTCGCGAAAAATCGCAGGCTTTAGCCTGATTGAATTAATGATTGCGCTTGTCATCGCTAGCCTACTGGCGACGGTTGCTTTACCTGCCTACCGCGATCACATGATACGCGGCGCTATCCCTCAAGCAACCGGTGGTTTGAGTCTGTTTGCTATGCGAATGGAAGAGTATTACCAAGACAATCGCACCTACGCCAATGGTACTAACTGCGGTGCTGCTACACCAGCGAGCGAGAAATTTAGCTTTAGTTGTGTCACAGCTTCCGCGGGACAGTCGTATGTATTGACCGCTGTTGGCATCAGTGGCGATCTGACTGAATTTTCTTATACCTTGAATCAGGCGGGAGTAGCACAGACGATCGCTTTACCTACAGCATGGGGAAAGGCTCCAGTGAATTGTTGGATCAGTAAAAAAAATGCCACCTGCTGAACACGCTATGAGCGTTGTGTATGAATGATTACTCAGGTTTTTCGTTAATCGAGTTATTAATTACCCTGACAGTTTTGTCTATCGTGCTTGCGATAGGGGTGCCTTCCGTAATTGGCTGGGTTCGCGCTATGGAGGTAAGGAGTAGCGCAGAAAGTCTGCGCAGTGCGCTACAGCGCGCTCGAGCCGAAGCAGTAGCTCGAAACACGCGCGTACGAATTAGCCTAAGCAATACGACGGGTAATCCGGGGTGGAATGTGACATGCGTCAATGTCGCCGCTGGGTGCCCTGCATCGCTACTCAGCCACGCGATAGAAACGAACAGCTTAATACGTTGGGGAGCCGCGCTGCTGGCGGTTTCGTCAACGATGACGACTGCACTAAGGGCTGGCGCTACCTTGCCCGGCACTATCGATTTTTTTCCTTTGGGTGATGCTCCACAAGTTGCGGGCGGCACAGACATCGCGCGCGTTGATGTGATTCACCCCGCCAGCAAAGATGATGTGAGACTTGTTTTAAGGATAGACGGCGCTGGCAACATCCGCATGTGCAATCCGTCACGACCCACAGATCACCCAGAGGCATGTCATTGATGAGTGACAGAGCAAACCTTATTCGTTATCAGGGCGGCAGTAGTTTGCTGGAAGGTTTGCTCGCAATCATATTATTTTCAATCGGCTTACTGAGTTTGTTAATGCTGTTATCAGCCACACTAATTGAAAGCAGTAATGCGCGGTATCGAATCGAAGCAAGTTTATTGATTAGTGATCTGGTATCTCACATGTGGATAGGTGATCACTCATTAACGGGTTTGAAGACTCGCTTTGCCGATACGACGTCGACAGACTACCAAAGCTGGTTTACATCAGTAAGCAATCGATTGCCTGGTGTTTCAGCAAAGACGAATGCGCCACAGATCACGATTGATAACGCACGTAATGTGACCGTGACTATTCGCTGGCAAGTCCCCGGAGATAGCACATCGCATCAGATGTTAGTGCAGACCTTGATTACCGATTAACACGTGGCCACGCATTCACACGTTAAATTTTTCAGAGGTGTTGGTCTAACCGATCTTTTGGTGGGATTAGCGATTGGTATGTTGGCGATGCTGGTCATTATTAAAGTAGCAGTGTTATTTGAAGCACGTAGAAAATCTACCGTGGGCGCAGCAGATGCGCAGCAAAATGTCGCCATCGCAGTGAGTTTGATGTCACGTGAATTACGCATGGCTGGTCAGGGCTTAGGACCTGTTGATAGTCTGGGATGTGCAGTGGCGCATGATCTGGGTACAGCACTTGGGACCTTGTCGCTAACACCAGTCACGATCATTGATGGCAGTGCAGGAGCACCAGATGAAATCCGAATTTTTTCCAGCGCAACACGACAAAGTACTGCTGCGGCTAGGTTACTCATAGCCCACGCAAGTACTGATACAGCAATGCAGATCGACAGTATCTTGGGTATGCAGCCCGACGATTTCTTAGTGTTTTATGAGGCTGGTAAGGCATGCAGTCTGGTGCGAGCAACCGCGATATCGACAGGTGCGTATCGCGTTGATCATTCAGCTATGCCGCTCGTAACACCCACTACATCTGCAGCAGCAGGCACGGTCGCAACACCTGCAGCATTAGATTATGTCTCGGGATCCCGCCTGATCAATCTGGGTTCGCTTCACCTCGTGCGTTATGCCATCAATACCAACAACGATCTTCAAACATCCCGCTTTAGCGTGACATCAGCCGATTGGCAAACGGCGGCCATGGCATCCGGTATGGTCAGTCTGCAGGCGCAATACGGGTTTGATAATCGTCCGGGAGTACAAACTTCGCCGCAAGTCACGTTCTGGAGTTCATCCATGATCGATGCTGATGGAAACGGAAAAGTAGGGGACTCCAACGATGTAAAACGATTGATCGCGCTACGTTTTGCTGTGGTAGCACGCAGTAGTGAACGCAACGATCAAGGTTGTAACACCTCGCAGCCGCAATGGACAGCTGGTGACGCCACCACTGGGCAATTAGCGTTGACAGATATTTCTCTGGATCACGTGACTAACTGGAATTGTTTTCGCTATCGCGTTTTAGAAGCCGAGGTGCCACTGCGAAATTTAATCTGGAATGATTCATGAAAGCCTGTCGTCAATCGGGTGCAAGCTTAGTTGTAACGCTTGTGATGTTAGTCATCATGAGTTTGGGTGCCATAGGCTTAGTTCGTTCTATTGATACCAGTTTGATGGTGGCCTCTAATCTGGCATTTCGTGAATCAGCAGTACTCGCCTCGGATGCGGGTACTGAAGCAGCCATCAACTGGCTCTCACCTTTAATCACGACTACTGATCTTGCGGCTAATCAGGAAGCTGAAGGGTATTACGCAAATGTGTCGGATGGCATGGATATTAGTGGCATGGCCGGCGCAAGCGCAAAAGTAGCGATTGATTGGGATGACACCAAATGCAAAGGTAGTACAGCCCCCGTTTGTCAGCAACCCGCGGCTGCACTCACTACGACGAATGCAGGAAATTCAGTTCGATACATTATTCACCGCCTTTGTCGCACAGCAGGAAGCCCTAACGGCGCAACCAATAATTGTTTGATGTATCAAGTCGGTTTGGCTGCCAGCCTCAAGAAAAGTCAAATCAGTTATGGGGCGGCGAGCATTTTTTCATCAACCGCCAGCGTTTATTACCGCATTACTGTGCGTGTTCGTGGTCCTCGCAACACCACAGTATTTACTCAGACTTTAATTCACTTCTAGTTGATTCCTATTGCTCTGAAAAATTTTATTCATCGTTGATTAATTATTTTTACAAAGTCCAATTTTTAGAAATCTGGAGCATGGAATGCTAAGTGTTCTACTTCGAATGATGACAATAGGCCTAATGCTATCAATGGCTAACGCTTTTTCGGCCAATGATATTGCCTCATCGCCTATCAATTATTTAATTTCGGCGCAGGTTAAACCCAATATATTTTTCATATTAGATGATTCAGGCAGTATGCAGTGGAGCTATCTGGGTGATGAAGTCGTAATCAATGGCTATGAAAAAACTATTGGTTATCGTAATTCGCTTTGCAATAAAATTTATTACAACCCATCAGTGGTTTATGAGCCACCCGAACAAGCAGATGGGACTGCGTATCCTCCACAAAATTTCACAGCGGCTTTATATGATGGCTTCAAGTCTGATTCTATCGCCGTTGATCTATCGACTAGCTTTACCGCCTGGCGTACAGCAACTAGTTCGTTACCCGTACCAACAACCCCGTCGACCATTACCTATCACGGCGACTGTTCGACGAATACCGGTGGAGCTTGCAGATCGGGTGATAACGATTATCCCAATCGGCCAGAGCCAGCCTACTACTTTGTCTATCAGGGTTCGCAAGCGAATCGATTGGGTGATGGGTCATCAGAAGATCACTGTCTTAATTCATCACCCTCGCCGAATTGGAGCAAAGTGGTGGTGAGTAGTAGTTCTGGTACAGATTCTTCGGACGAGCGAACGAATTTTGCTAATTGGTATAGCTACTATCGAACCCGCATTCTCACCATGAAAACGGCTGTTGGCAGAGCGTTTCATAACATAGGTGATCAATTCCGCGTGGGATTTTCTACGATAGGCTATAGCGGTGTGAGTTCTGATGATCCTGGATTCTTAAAAATATCCGATTTTGATTCGGCGCAGAAGGAATTGTTTTACAAAAAATTTTATGCCATCGATCCACTTTCAAGCACGCCTTTGCGTGCAGCATTATCTAAAGCCGGGCGTCTGTATGCGGGTAAGTTACTGACTGGGGCAGATGATCCTGTACGGTTTTCTTGCCAGCAGAATTTTACGATTCTTTCTACCGATGGTTATTGGAATACAAGCGGGGAATCGGGGAGTTATGGCCCAAAGATGATCGATGGTCGTACCGATGTCGGCAACCAAGATCATGATCTGCCGCGACCAATGTATGACGGTGATTCGACTTTATCGCCCATTCGTGCAGCGAAGCTGACTATTCGACCTAGTGCAGCCTCGACAGATCCTTATATGGTCGTTTTTGGCATACAGGTCGATGGTAAAGAATTAATGAGTAACGGTACACAAGTAACGATAGGTGCCGATAGTGATTCTGCATCGTCCCTGCTTGCATCAGGAGTCGCTTCCAATATTACTAAGGAAGGATTTCGAGCGATTGCTTTAGGTAGTGATGTTTATATAATCGCGCCACCGGCATCGACCCAAAATTTTGGAACCCCGGTAGTAGATCAGTACGGGAAAATCGATGTCAATGTGGAGTCGTTTATAACTATTTCACGCAGTGGTGGATCTAGTAATAGTTTGGCGGATGTCGCGTCTTATTATTTTCGAACAGATATACGCCAGCCCGCTTTTTCTAACTGTCCCACTGAGCGTGAGGTGTGCGCTAACAATGTACCCGTCGCACCTGGCAGTCGTGATGGAAATTTTCAACATATGGTGACGCACACAGTGGGGCTAGGTGCGTCAGGTAGTTTGCAGTATCGAGAGGATTACGCTGAGGCGATCTCGGGCGACTTTAAGGAAATTATTAATGGGCGTCGCGATTGGCCTGACCCTATGTTTTATAACGGCCCTGAACGAGTCGATGATCTTTGGCATGCCGCTATAAATGGAGGAGGGCGCTACTTCAATGCATCCAATCCTGAATCACTATCGAAGGCACTGTCTAGCACCTTATCTACTATTCGCGCATCGATAGGAGCAGCGGCGGCTGCATCAACCAGTAGTCAGCAGCCAGTAGAGGGTGACAATTTAATATTTGCATCGAGCTTTCGCAGTATGTACTGGGATGGCGATGTCGAAGCTAGACGGATTAACCTAACCGATGGCAGTCTCTCTGTGCAGGCTGAATGGTCAGCATCAACGCAACTCGATAAACGGGTCGATAGTCTCTCTGATAAGCGAAAAATTTGGGTGCAATCCTATACGGACGCCAGCTTACTCAAAAATTTTCTCTGGTCAGAACTGGATAGTACGGAACAACGATTATTTCAAAACAGATGTACAGCTACATCCAGACTTTCGCAATGCAATAACCTGACATCAACCCAGAGGAGAGAGTTGACCGGTGAGCGCTTAGTCAATTATCTGAGAGGTCAATTCGCCTTTGAAGATAGAGCAGAAAATAACCTGAAATTATTTCGTAGGCGTGATCATGTGCTGGGCGCCGTCATGAGTGCTCAGCCTTTGTATGTTGGCCGACCAGCATTTCGCTACGCCGATGAAAATTACGGTGCGTTCCGAGATGATCTGCAAGTTAATCGCAAAGGGATGTTGTATGTAGCAGCTAACGATGGGATGTTACATGCGCTCGATGCAGCAACTGGAGCTGAAGTTTGGGCTTTTATCCCCGCAGCAGTACTGCCTACCTTATACAAACTAGCAGACACTCAATTTGGCCAACAGTCGACTTACTTACTTGATGGCTCACCGGTTGCTGGCGATATTTGTCCAGGTACGG
>CANGFL010000039.1 GCA_947453015.1 Oxalobacteraceae bacterium
CAATCAGCGCAACTGTATGCCAGCATGGAGCAGGGTCAGCTTGAACTGGAGTCGCTGGATGATCAGGCGGCACAGGCTGGTTTGCAGTCGTTGTTAGAGCGACGCAGCGAGCAGGAAGCGGTGCTCAGCAATGCACGTCATGAACTTGATCAATTGACTCAGCGTTTGCGCGGTCAAGATGAATCTAAGTTGGCAGCTGATCGCGAGTTGCAACCTATGCGTGATCGTATCGTTGAATTGCAACTCAAAGAGCAGGCTGTTCGTTTAAGTCAAGAACAGTATGCGCAGCAACTAGCAGAATCACAAGTTGATGAAGTGGCATTGGCTGAGAAACTTACAGCAGACATGCGTCCGTCGTACTTGCAAGGTGAGGTCACACGTTTAACTAACCAGATTAATGCTCTGGGCCCGGTCAACATGGCGGCATTGGATGAATTGGCTCAAGCGTCTGAGCGTAAGAATTTCCTCGATGCGCAGAATGCTGATTTAACCGAAGCGATCACGACTTTGGAAGACGCTATTCACAAGATCGACAAAGAGACACGCGATCTGTTGCAAGATACGTTTGATAAGGTCAATCATCACTTTGGCCAGTTGTTCCCCGAGTTATTCGGTGGTGGCAATGCGAAGTTGGTGATGACGGGTGAAGAGATTTTGGATTCGGGCGTTCAAGTGATGGCTCAGCCACCTGGCAAGAAAAACGCGACGATTCATTTGCTCTCTGGTGGAGAGAAGGCATTGACGGCAACCGCGCTGGTGTTCTCCATATTCCAGCTCAATCCCGCACCTTTCTGTTTGCTCGATGAGGTCGATGCACCATTAGATGATGCGAATACCGTTCGTTTTTGTACGATGGTTAAACGGATGGCGACTCAGACCCAGTTCTTGTTCATCTCTCACAATAAATTAGCGATGGAGATGGCGAATCAGCTGATCGGCGTCACGATGCAAGAACAGGGCGTCTCGCGTATTGTTGCGGTGGACATGGAGTCGGCGGCTAACTTAGTCTCCGACGTTCAAGCGGCCTAATTATTATTTGTCTGACCAACCCAAGCTCGCTTACGTTTCGCGCAAATCTTTGGGTTGGTTTGCACTACTTATTAGTCCCATAGCTGAGCAGAGCGGGCCATCGCAGCACGTTTCTGGTAGTAAGCTTCGTTTTCTTCGGCCTCTCGTGCTCGGGCATGCTCTACCGATGCGCAAATCAGGTAATGTTCCTCTGCTCGCCGCAACCACCAGTGACGCAGCTTGCGTACCAAGGGTCGTAGAGAAAGCATGGTCAATGTGTGTAGCTTGATCTCAGTGGTCTCGCGCATGATGTGGACTCCTTATGGGCTCAGTGACTGCTGGTTATCGTAATGACAATATTTTTTTGTGATCTTGATATCCGTCAATAGTGAGTTAGAGCAAGAGCACGGAGACTGATAGTGAGACCGATAAGCGTGATGAGTGTCGTTGTCGTGCAGAATGTTTGCAGGTCGAGGGCGGGCATCTTTTACAATGTCGCTTTGGTGTAGTTGACTTGAGCAGAGACGGAATGCCGCCTTTTTTTCTATTGCAGCTGGAGAACATTCAATGACAGAGTTGCAGGGAAGCCTGATTGCCATCGGTGGCGCCATCGTGGTGGGTGTCGTGTCATACAACAAGTGGCAGGAATGGCGCGCAAAAAAATCCGTCGATAAGGCATTTTCTCCCCTAGAAGAAGATGTGCTGATGGGCGGCAGGCCATTAGCTGAACGCCAAGAGCCGGTTCTAGGTTCGTCGCAAAGAGGCGCCGACTCTGATTCTGATGACCACTATCCTCAATCATCGGCAGGACAAACTGAAGCCTTTATCGAAACGGTGGGTAAACCTTTTCCGCTCGATACCTTCATCGACTGCATTATTCCTATCGCGCTTGAATTCCCCCTGCGCGGAGAAAAAATTACCAACGCATTTCATCAACTTCGCTTAGTGGGTAACAAACACGTCGAGGTGATTGGTGAAACGGAAAAAGGTGATTGGGAAAAGGTCGCTGTGGGTGGCGGTTATCACAATCTGCAAGTGGGTGTGCAACTAGCGAATCGGCATGGCCCGTTGTCGGAGCTGGAGTACTCAGAGCTGGTAACCGGTTTAGATTTGCTCTCGGATGATTTAGATGCGACTCCCGATTTGCCTGATATGGCAGAGATCATGGGACTTGCAAAACGTCTGTCTCAGTTGATTCATGAGTTTGATGTACAACTGTCGATCAATGTTCGAACCAAAAACGAGCCTTGGTTGTTATCGACACTGCGTCCTGCTCTGCAGCGGCAAGGTCTCGAGCTGCGTCCTGATGGTCGCTTCATCATGCCTGACGGTGATGGTGGTGTTTTGTACGCCGCACTTATGAATGCCAATCCAGCCGATGACACCAGTACCTTAATCACCCTGTTATTACCGGTCGCAACGGTTGCGCCTGAGCGCGATGCGTTTAGATCAATGAGTGCGTTTGCAAAATCATTAGCGACACGACTTACCGGTGTGGTGGTGGATGACGCAGGCGAACCGCTTTCCGATGCATCGCTGGAAGCGATTGAGCAGCAAATCCATTCATTCTATGAGGCCATGGAGCAAACGGGTATTTCGCCCGGCTCAGTCAGGGCGCAACGTTTGTTTGCCTAATGGGTCAGAACGATTTATTCGGCGCTGCGTCTGCAGCGACTGACGCGGGTGATGGAAAAGCGCGAGCCGAATGGTTGCGTGATGAGCTCAATCGTCATTCGCATGCTTACTACGTTCTTGATAATCCCTCTATCCCCGACGCGGAATACGATCAGCTATTTCGTGAGCTGCAACAACTCGAAGTACAGCATCCCGATTTAATTTTTCCTGACTCCCCGACGCAACGTGTCGGCGGCGAGCCGCTTCCTGAATTTAATCAGGTGCAGCATGACGTTCCTATGCTGTCTATCAATAACGGATTTTCTGAAGAAGACGTTCACAATTTTGATCGGCGAGTGCACGAAGGTTTGGAAACTAATCGTGCTGTTCCCTATGCCTGCGAATTAAAGTTTGATGGGCTGGCAATCAATTTGCGTTACGAACAAGGCGTATTAGTTTTAGCATCAACGCGCGGCGATGGATTCACTGGTGAAGATGTTACAGCTAACATACGCACTGTCCGATCCATACCGTTAAAACTACAAACCAACCATCCTCCCGCATTAATTGAAGTGCGCGGTGAAGTGCTGATGTTTAAAGCCGATTTTGCCAAACTCAATCAGCGTCAGCGTGAAGCGAATCAAAAAGAATTTGCTAATCCGCGCAATGCCGCTGCTGGTAGTTTGCGTCAATTGGATTCACGGATTACTGCGCAGCGTAGTTTACGATTCTTTGCGTATGGCATAGGCAGCCTTGAAGGTGCTGCGATGCCGACGCAACATTCAGCGCTGCTGGACTGGTATCAAACCATGGGTATTCCCGTGTGTGCTGAACGTACCGTAGTTAGCGATGCTCATGGCTTGCTGTCATTTTTTGGTGATATTGGGCAGCGTCGTGCACAACTCCCTTACGACATTGATGGTGTTGTTTATAAAGTAGACGAGATCGCCCAACAAAAGCAGCTGGGTTTTGTTTCGCGAGCGCCGCGCTTTGCGATAGCCCATAAGTTTCCAGCCGAAGAGGCCACCACTACCGTGTTGGATATTGAAATTCAAGTCGGACGCACAGGTGCATTGACGCCAGTCGCTCGCTTGTCTCCGGTGTCAGTGGGCGGTGTTACGGTCACCAATGCGACTTTGCATAATGAAGACGAAGTGCGACGCAAAGATATACGTATCGGCGATTGCGTGATCGTGCGGCGCGCTGGCGATGTGATTCCAGAAGTGGTCGCCAATGTGCCTGAGCGACGACCCAGTGATGCAAAAGAATTTGTAATGCCAACGGCTTGCCCAGTATGTGGATCAGCGATCGTGCGCCTTGAGGAAGAAGCCGTTGCTCGATGCTCAGGCGGTTGGTTAACCTGTGCTGCGCAACGTAAAGGTGGGCTTTTGCATTTTGTTTCGCGCCGTGCCATGGATATTGAAGGCTTGGGTGAGCAACTAGTTGAACAGTTAGTCGATCGTGGATTAGTTACCACGCCCGCAGATTTTTATACATTGAATCTAGAGACGCTTGCCGACTTAGATCGCATGGCAAAAAAATCGGCACAAAATGTGCTGGATGCTTTAGAAAAATCTAAGACAACCAGCTTAGCGCGGTTTATTTATTCTTTAGGTATTCGTCATGTCGGTGAATCTACCGCTAAATCCTTAGCCAAGCATTTTGGTAGCCTCGATGCGTTACTAGCCAGTGATGAAAATCTCATTTTGAGTGTGAATGATATTGGCCCAGTGGTTGCGCAATCCATATTAAGTTTTTTTGCCGATCCTTTAAATCGTCAGTTGATAGATCAACTGCGTGCTTCAGGTATCCATTGGGAAGAGGGTGAGCCTGAGCAGAGCTCTGATCTGCTGGCAGGTAAAACCTTTGTATTGACGGGCACCTTGCCCAACTTAAGTCGCGATGATGCGCGCGCTATGATTGAAGCAGCCGGTGGAAAAGTGGCGGGCTCAGTCTCGAAAAAAACAAGTTACGTCGTCGCTGGTGAAGAAGCCGGTAGCAAATTAACGCGCGCTGAAGAGTTAGGCGTTGCGATACTGGATGAAGAACAATTTTTAAAATTATTGGAGTCTGATTCATGAGCAAAATCACCAAAGCCGTGTTTCCTGTGGCGGGCTTGGGTAGTCGGTTTTTACCAGCGACTAAGGCACAACCAAAAGAAATGCTTCCTATCGTTGATAAGCCACTGATTCAATACGCGGTGGAAGAAGCGGTTGAAGCCGGCATTACCGACATGATCTTTATTACCGGTCGTAATAAACGTGCGATTGAAGATCATTTTGATAAAGCTTATGAATTAGAAGCTGAACTTGAAGCAGCCAACAAACAGCAATTGCTGCAATTGGTGCGTGAAGTGATACCGCCCTATGTCAATTGCATGTACATACGTCAGACTCAGGCATTGGGTTTGGGGCATGCCGTATTGTGCGCGCGTCCTATCGTCGGTGAAGATCCTTTCGCTGTTTTGTTAGCCGATGATTTTATGCAGGGTGAGCATGGCGGACCTGGCGTCATGGCGCAAATGACAGCGCAATTTCAGCGTGAGCAAGCGAGTCTTTTAGCCGTGCAGGATGTGCCGCGTGAAAATACGAAACAGTATGGCATCGTTAGCACTGAAAAATTTGCTGAACGCTTAGAAAAAGTGAAAGGCATTATCGAAAAACCTGCACCAGAAAAAGCACCGTCCACCTTAGCCGTTGTGGGGCGTTATGTGCTGACTAATCGGATTTTTACCTGCCTAGAAAAATTAGGTAAAGGCGCAGGCGGCGAAATACAACTCACTGATGGCATTGAAGCCTTGATGCAGTACGAAACAGTGCTGTCGTATAGGTATATGGGCCGCCGTTTTGATTGCGGATCAAAGTTAGGTTATCTGCAGGCGTCGGTAGAGATGGGCTTGCAGCACCCTGAAACAGGAGCGGCCTTTGCAGAATGGTTGGCTCATCGCCACGAATGAGTTTTGGGAGATCGCTATGGCCATTCATGACATTCTAAAAATGGGTGATGCACGATTGCTGCGTCAAGCCGAACCTATCACTGAGTTTGATACCCCCGAATTACACGCATTAATTGCCGATATGTTTGAAACCATGCATGCGGCAAATGGCGCAGGTTTAGCAGCGCCCCAGATAGGCGTGAATCTTCAATTAGTTATTTTTGGTTTTAGTAGTAATGAGCGTTACCCGGAAGCTCCCGCTGTACCAGAAACAGTACTGCTTAATCCAATAATCTCACCGTTGTCTGATGAGATGGAAGGTGGCTGGGAAGGGTGCTTATCTGTGCCGGGTTTACGCGGTATGGTGTCGCGGCATACGCGACTACGTTACCAAGGCGTTGATCAATTTGGACATGTGATTGACCGCGAGGTGGATGGTTTTCATGCGCGTGTAGTGCAGCACGAGTGCGATCATTTGATTGGTGTTCTGTATCCGATGCGAATCACGGACTTCAGTCAGTTTGGCTTTACTGAGGTGCTGTTTCCTGGGGTTGATCCAGCTTCGGATGACTGAGTTGAATAAAAATATAGAGTGAGCGTGATTTACTAATCAGCTATTTCATAGCCGCCATCTTCTTGCCGCCAAGCTATACCAGCAGGACATTCAGAATCAAAAAACCATAAATAAAAATCGGCATCTGGGTGATTGGGGTAGGGCTTATCGCTATTCGGCCATGCTCGTCTGAACGCATCGATTTGATCTTCAATGGGTGATTCTAAAAAGACTCCGTTTTTATGTAGCTTGATGCGACCCTCTTTAAGTAGGACCTGGAGAATCCATAAAAAGGCTTCACGGCGCTTAAGAAAGTCATCGAGCCCTAAATCTTTAAATCCCGTCCATGAATTACGACTTGGGTTGAGCATGTGCCAAATAGCATCAATCGCTGCACCTACACATTTTGTATAAGTTAGCTCGTACTGTGTTTCGTTTAGAATTTTTTTCACTTGTTGATCATCGCGCTATTTCGTAGGTTGTTAGACAATTGCATTTGTAATTACAAGTTCACAAAAAAAAAATTATAAAGTGAGCTCGATTTACTAATCAGCTATTTCAAAGCTGCCATCTTCTTGCCGCCAAGCTATGCCAGCCGGGCACTCAGGATCAAAGAACCATAAATAAAAATCTGCATCTGGGTGATTTGGGTAGGGCTTATCGCTATTCGGCCAAGCCCGTCTGAACGCATCGATTTGATCTTCAATCGATGATTCTAAAATTAAGCCATTTTTATGGAGCTTTATACGACCCTGTTTAAGTAGATGTTCGAGAATCCATAAAAAAGCTTCGCGGCGTTTTAAAAAATCATCACCTACCCTATTTGATGAATGCCAAATTCCGGCGATTGAATGCCCCTCTACATAATCAATCCCATGTATCAAGGCGCCATTGTTCATGGTCTCGTACACCGTATCAAATAGCTCGCTCCGAAGATTGTTTACTTCAGCATTACTTAAATTTGATTTCATATTTACTATCTTTATTGTTAGGTCTTACAGATCCAAGTTTTGGATTTCCTTGTATGTCAATTGTCCATCTACTGACATTGCTAATTGATACGCTACGCACATTGATGGTGGTGCCATCTGGTAGGTTGACAGACAATTGCACTTGTATCGACAAGTGCACAAAGAGAAAAATGTGGAGTTAGTACGATTTACTAATCAGCTATTTCGTAACTTCCGTCTTCTACTTGCCACGCTATGCCCGCTGGACAACTATCCATAAACCACCAAACATTCATACCAAAATCTTCATAGGGAACTTCATAGCTGGGCTTTGTGCATACTCTGTCTGCATCCTTCATATCTTTTGGAAAAGCCTGCTTAAAAGTTTCGATTTGATCTTCAATCGATGATTCTAAAAATACTCCGTTTTTATGAAGCTTGACGCTACCTTCTTTGAGTAGACGCTCCAAAATCCATAAAAAAATGTCCCGGCGTTGGTCAAACGATTGAGTTTCTGAACCCTGCCAAGCGTCCCATAAGACATCTAATGCTCTGCCATTACCAAAATAGGTAACGGTTTGGTAGTCACTTTCGGCAATCATGTTATTGATCCTGATAAATTTTTTATTTAAGTTTAATTTCGTAGCTGTTTTTCTTGTAGCCCAGATTGATTTGTTGCAATCTTGGATTCCCTTGTACGTCAATTGTCCATCTACTGACATTGCTACTCGACACGCTACGCACATTGATGGTAGCGTCATTTGGTAGGTTGGTAGACCAATGCATTTGTAAGGATACGGTAGCTAAGATAAAAATAAGAAATAGACTCTGATGGCTAATCAGCTATTTCATAGCTGCCATCTTCTTGCCGCCAAGCTATGCCAGCCGGACATTCAGGATCAAAGAACCACCAATATAAATCCTCATATCCTGAATTTTTGACACTTGCCGGCCAAGCTTGTCTTAGAACTTCGATTTGCGTTTCGATTAGCGCATCTAAAAACACTCCGTTTTTATGGAGCTTTATACGCCCCTGCCTAAGTAGTTGCTCGAGAATCCATAAAAAAGCTTCGCGGCGTTTTAAAAAATCATCACCTACCCTATTTGATGAATGCCAAATTCCGGCGATTGAATGCCCCTCTACATAATCAAT
This sequence comes from Oxalobacteraceae bacterium, assembly GCA_947453015.1. Lineage (GTDB taxonomy): Bacteria > Pseudomonadota > Gammaproteobacteria > Burkholderiales > Burkholderiaceae_D > Pernthalerella. Next base: position 8,214 of record CANGFL010000039.1, read on the forward strand.
CCCATGTATCAAGGCGCCATTCTCCATGGTCTCGTACACCGTATCAAATAGCTCGCTCCGAAGATTGTTTACTTCAGCATTACTTAAACTTGATTTCATATTGATTATCTTTATTATTAGATCTTACAGATCCAAGTTTTGGATTTCCTTGTACGTCAATTGTCCATCTACTGACATTGCTACTTGAAACGCTACGCACGTTTATGATTGTTCCGTCTGACAAACTGGTAGTCCATCGTCCTTCCAATGGCACTCCATTTTTCAAAACTGGCTTTATTGCCAGCCCTCCACTAAGCTCGCTAGCATAATCAAACACTTGTTTTTCTAATTGTGCATCAGGAATGGCACTCGTGTTAAGTAGTTTAGTGGTTCCAGATGCGTTGGTTTTTTCAAGCGCGACGAGTTGGCCGTCTAGTGTCACTGAGCTTTCACTGCCGCGTTTAAACATTTGCGCAAGTTCACCCAAACTTTGTTCCTGCCGAGCCAAGACTTTTTGCTGATTTACGGCTTTCAATACGGCGGTGAATTGTTGAAGTGCTGCTTGCTCACCGGCCGTGAGTTGTCTGCCCAGTGTGCTGGCCATTCCTTCCGTTACTGATGTAGGCGTGATCGCACCAGTAGCGATGGCCGCAGCTGTTTCGACAGTAATAAGACCTGTTTGAACGGCTTTGTCTGGATTAGTCAGTGCCCAAGTCACCA
>CANGFL010000040.1 GCA_947453015.1 Oxalobacteraceae bacterium
ATAGGCGCTAGAAATGCGTCGGAATGTCTAGCGATCCAAATCCGTCGCATGGAAAAAGTCGCCTTTGTCACACGTCGTATGGCGCTGACGTTGGTTGAAAACCATCTGGAACTCTTTGCGCAGCGCGAATTTAATAAACTAAAAAAATTACTCGATTGCGACGACGAAGATTTACGAGAAGCGCAAGCTGTCATCCGCTGTTGCAACCCGCACCCAGGTGCTGCCTACGCCGGCGATGCGTCCGACTATGTGGTTCCCGACGTCATTGTCAAACGTGCAAAAGGTGAATGGCAAGTTAGCCTCAACCGTGAGGTCATGCCAAAGCTTAGGGTGAACGCCATGTACGCCAGCATCCTTAAGCAAAGCAAAGGTGAAGGCTCGCTCACATCGCAGTTGCAAGAAGCCAAATGGCTGATCAAAAATATGCGGCAGCGATTCGATACTATTTTGCGTGTCTCGCAAGCGATAGTAGATCGTCAACGTAATTTTTTCTCCCATGGAGAAGTTGCGATGAAGCCCCTTGTGCTGCGTGAAATTGCTGATACACTGGGTCTGCATGAAAGCACTATTTCGCGCGTAACGACGCAAAAATATATGCTGACACCACACGGTATGTTTGAACTGAAATTCTTCTTTGGCAGCCACGTAGCCACAGAAACCGGCGGCGAAGCATCATCCACTGCAATACGCGCTTTGATCAAACAACTGATAGGAGCTGAAGACCCAAAAAATCCATTCTCAGACAGCAAAATCACAGACATGCTAAGTGAACAGGGCATGGTAGTCGCGCGGCGTACCGTTGCAAAATACCGCGAGGCATTAAAAATACCGCCTGTTAATTTGCGCAAGTCTTTGTAGTTTTTCCAGTTTTTTCACCGTTGCTGCGTTCCTACCGGCCTGCCGCCGGCGGTCGAGCCAGAACCTCCAGCGACGCAATGCGAAGGAGTGCTGTGTATGAATCTGAAAATCAGTGGGCATCATTTGGAACTAACTCCCCCTTTGAGGGAGTACGTACAAAACAAACTGGAACGAGTCAAACGCCATTTCGACAATGTGATTGATATTTCAGTCAAACTCACCGTCGACTCTCTCACAGAAAAAGAAAAACGCCAGCGCGCAGAAATTAATCTGCATACCCGCGGCAAAGACTTTCACGTCGAAAGTGAAGCGCAAGATATGTATGCCGCGATTGATCTGCTCATGGATAAATTGGATCGACAGGTACTGAAACACAAAGGCCGTATTCAAGATCATCAGCACGAAGGAATACGACGCTACGAAGGTCCAACTGAGGAAATCGCCTGATCACGAAAATCAGGAAAACAAAGGGCGCTGCGGCGCCCTTTCTCTTTTCTGGTACGAATAACACTTCCGAACTATCTTCCTTTACGGGCCTGAATTGACGTCTCAAATGGCGGTTATGTGAAAGACTAACTTTTCCGCTTTTCAATCCCATCACGACGAATAACGCTAAACTTCTGTTTTTTAGACTCTCGCACTAGCTGGGCTTGCTGTCTATCGCACCCAACACATCTATAGCCTATGACCGATCTTATTCGCACTCACATCAGCGGCCGCACTGGCGTCATCACACTGAACCGACCAACTGCGCTGAATTCTTTATCGCTCGAGATGGTTAGAGCCATGACTCAGGCTTTGCTTGATTGGCGCAATGACGCTGAAATCTCTGCCGTATTTGTGCACGGTAGCGGCGAAAAAGCGTATTGCGCCGGTGGTGATATTCGTTTTTTCCACGAAAAAGGTAACGCCAACTCCATGCATGGAGCAGCACTCATAGAGGATTTTTTTACCGAAGAATATGCGCTTAACCACTTAATACACCACTACCCCAAGCCCTATGTTGCGTTAATGGATGGCGTCGTTATGGGCGGCGGTATGGGCATCGCTCAGGCAGGTCCGCAAGCACGCATGCGCATCGTAACTGAACGAACAAAAATGGCGATGCCCGAAGTCGGCATAGGCTTGTTTCCAGATGTCGGTGGCGGACATTTTCTATCGCGCGCGACCGGGCATACGGGAACCTATCTGGGTGTGACAGGTGAAATGATTGCAGCGGCAGATGCGCTGTATGCCGACTTGGCTGATGTATTCGTGCCCTCATCCGAACTAGCCGCACTGCACGCCATGGTGGCAGAAGCGCGCGGGGATTTGCGTGAAGCGGTGCGTAGCTTCGCCGCACCTTTTGCCGCGCAAGCCGATCCATCACAGTCACGCCTGGCAAAATCGCGCACAGCAATTGAACAGCATTTCGCTCTGGATTCGGTGCCGGCTATCTTAGCCTCACTGGCCGCCGATACGGGAGAATTTGCGACTAAAGCTCTAGCGAGTATGCAAAAGAAATCACCGTTGATGATGTGCGTCACCCTCTCTCAACTACGCCGCGCGGCAACGCTCGATATCGCCGATTGTCTTCGTATGGAAAGAACAATGGTGAGACGTTGCTTCGAGCATGGTGAAGTGATCGAAGGAGTTCGCGCGCTAGCTATCGATAAAGATCACTCACCCAAGTGGAATCCAGCGAGTCTGCAAGAGGTAACTTCTGGAATGATAGCCGGCTTCTTCGAATCGGCCTGGCCCGAGTATGCACACCCGTTGAGACACTTAGACTAACAACGGCTGAGTGCATCTCTACGATGAGATGCACGACACTCAGGCTGTTAGATTTCGTCGACTGCAAATAGTCGACGGTATTCGCGCATCGCATAGCGATCCGTCATGCCTGCAATGTAATCAGCAACTTTTCTAGCCTGCGCCGTTCTATCGTCTCCGGCTATCTGATAATCCAGCGGGAGCAATTCTGGACCGGAGATAAAAATATCAAATAAATCCGTAACGATACGGCGCGCTTTGCTAGTCATACGGTTGACTTGATAATGATGATACAAGTTAGTTCGTAAAAAACGCTTTAGCTCTTGCGCTTCTTTTTTCATGTTTTCTGAAAAAGCGATCAGTGGCGGCGCATTTCTAACATCTTCTATCGTTTTGATTTCAGCATGACGAATATTCGCGCGCGATTGCTGAATCAAATCATCTACTAATGCGTTAATCATGCGTCGAACGGTTTCATTAATTGCGCGGCGACCGCTGATACCGGGAAATTGACTTTCGGCTTCATGCCGATAGCGCGCATATAAAGTCACTTCATTCAACTGATCAGTCGTTAATAAGCCTGAACGCAAACCATCATCGATGTCGTGATTGTTATACGCGATTTCATCCGCCAGATTAGCCAGCTGAGCTTCTAACGTCGGTTGCTTACGCTCTATGAATCGACGGCCAACATCACCTAACTGCTGTGCATTCGTTAACGAGCAGTGTTTAAGTACACCTTCACGCGTTTCGAACATCAAATTTAAACCATCGAAAGCGCCGTAGCGCTGCTCAAGCGAATCGACCACTCTGAGGCTCTGAAGATTATGCTCAAAGCCACCGTAATCTTTCATACACGCATTCAAGGCATCTTGACCGGCATGACCAAAGGGCGTGTGTCCAAGATCATGCGCTAAAGATATGGCCTCAACCAAATCCTCATTCAAGCGCAAATTACGTGTGAGCGAGCGTGCAATCTGTGCGACTTCAATACTGTGCGTCAGACGGGTTCTGAATAAATCACCTTCATGATTAACAAAAACCTGAGTCTTGTATTCCAAACGCCTGAACGCTGTGGAATGAATAATACGATCACGATCACGCTGAAATTCACTGCGCGTAGGCGGCGTTAGCTCTGCAAATTGACGTCCTGGCGAGGTGGTTGCCAGGGCAGCATAAGGCGCAAGATGCGCTTCGAATTCGGGCATCATCGGGCAGTTTGCACGCAAGATGACAGCGTGGCGTCAAGATGTTCTGCTGGTGCAGATGTCACCATCGCCTTACCTAAAGGTTTAAGAAGAATAAATTTAATCTTGCCACCTTCGTTTTTCTTATCGACTTCCATCAGATCTAGCCATCTGTCTTTACCCAGATCAGGTGCAATAGTCGGTAAACCTGCTGCTTTAATCAAGGCAACCAGACGATCACGATCAGCTGCATCCATATAGCCCATGCGCACAGACAAATCCGCCGCCATCACCATACCGCAACCGACAGCCTCGCCATGTAGCCACTGACCATAACCTAAGCCAGCTTCAATGGCGTGTCCGAAGGTATGACCAAAATTCAAAATCGCTCGTAAACCTGTTTCTCGCTCGTCTTGACGTACAACCTCGGACTTAATTTCACACGATCGCTGTATCGCATACGCTAAGGCGTGATCATCGCGCGCCATCAGTTTGGCCATATTATTTTCTTGCCAGCGGAAAAATTCAGCATCAATAATGGCACCGTGCTTAATCACCTCGGCTAAACCAGCTGAAAGCTCACGCGTGGGTAAGCTCATCAGCGTAGACGTATCTGCAATCACTGACTGCGGCTGATAGAAGGCCCCAATCATATTTTTACCTAAGGGATGATTGATCGCCGTTTTACCGCCTACGGATGAATCAACTTGCGCCAGCAAGGTAGTAGGAATCTGCACGAACGGTACACCGCGCATGTAGGTTGCCGCAGCAAATCCAGTCAGATCACCAATCACACCACCACCCAGCGCTATCAAGGTGGTTTTACGATCGCATTTATTTTCTAGCAGTACATCGAACACTTGCATCAAGTTATCGACATTTTTTTCTTCTTCACCATCCGGCAGCACGATGGATAGGCTGTGCTTACCCGCAGCGGTCAACATGCTAGATAGTCGCTCTAGATAGAGTGGAGCCACTATGGTGTTGGTAACAATCACTACGTGTGATCCTGGTATGTAATCTGCAAACTCAGTTTGCTCGAGCAAATGCTTACCAATCACTATGGGATAGCTACGCTCACCCAAATCGACGGTCAGCTTAGCGAATATTTCTGGAGGTGACTTCATGGATGATCTAGCGAACTTTCGTTAGTCGACTCAGGCTGATTATCAGCAGGCAGGGTCTCGGATATATTCGGCAGCTGGCCCAAAATAGTCTGAACCACTGATTGCACGTTGGGGCGACCAGTCTCGATAATAATATGGGCGACTTCTTGATACAGCGGCGCACGTTGCTGCGACAGCTCTTCGATACGGGCTTTAGGATCATCAGTCTGCAATAGCGGACGATTACGATCATGACTAGTCCGTTGAAGAATGCTGTTGACCGAAGCGCGAAGATAAATAACCGTGCCGCGTTCTTTAAGCAGCTTGCGGCTTTGCTCATTCAGCACCGCTCCACCACCCGTTGCTAAGACTATGCCATCTTGTGCTGTGAGGTCGCGAATGACATCGGCTTCGCGCTGACGAAAACTCGCTTCACCCTCAATCTCAAAGATCCACGGTATGGTCGCTCCTGTGCGCGCCTCGATTTCATGATCGGCATCGACAAAACGCTTATTCAAGCGCTTAGCCAAGGCTCGACCTATTGTCGTTTTGCCTGAGCCCATCAGGCCGACAAGAAAAATATTAGTAGATGAATTCAACATACTTGCCCGCAGCGAGCGCCCTTCGTCGCCGATTTCCGCAAGAAAAACCACAGTTTACTGCATTCGCTACGTCTGGCCTGGGGCCGGAAATCTCCTTATGGGGATGATTATTTCTCGGCGAGTGAGTCTGAGACTACGCGCGGAGTAATAAATATAAGCAATTCAGTGCGATCCCGCGTTTTGGAAGCACTTCGAAAAAGATAACCCAGCACAGGGAGATCACCAAAAAATGGGACCTTGTTCACGCCATCGATCTCGGTTTGAGTAAAAATTCCACCCAATACGACTGTGCCTCCATTTTCAACCTGAACATTGGTTTTCACATGCTTGGTATTAATCGCAAAGCTAGAACCCACCGCTACGCCACGCGAATCTTTGGCCACATCGACGGTCAAAATGATGTTGCCATCGGGAGTGATTTGCGGTGTCACCTCTAATTTAAGGTTGGCCTTTTTAAACTGTATCGAAGTCGCTCCACTACTGGTGGCTTGTTGATACGGTATCTCCTCACCCTGCTCGATAATGGCTGCTTGCTGATCGGCCGTCACGACGCGGGGACTCGAAATGATTTTTCCCTTACCTTCGGCTTCTAATGCTGAAAGCTCAAGATTCAAAAATCGATTCGCACCTGCAGAGAATAGGCTGACTGCCAAACTTCCCGGAGTAACACCATTGATAGATGAGGCCGGCATACTGACAAACTGGGAGTTTGGAATATAAGATCCCGCAGTAACGACCGCCTGCCCACTCTGCTCGCCCACACCCAAATAATTACCTGTCAGCGCTAGTCGAGATGATCCAGGTAGGTTGATTCCCGGCGTTCCCGAGCGACCGGCATTCAAGTCAGTAAATCCCAACTTCACGCCAAGATTTTTACTAAACCTATCATCTGCTTCGACGATGCGCGCCTCTATCATCACCTGACGCGTGGGTACATCGGTGAGCAATATTAATTTGCGTACTTCATCTAAGCGACTCGGCGTATCAGTAATAAATAATTTATTGGTTCGTGGCTCAGAAGAGGCGCTGCCGCGCCGCGACAAAATGCTACCGCGCCCTACCTGACCATCAAGACCAAACACCTGACGAAACGCATCTGCTTTTTGATAGTTGAGTTGAAAGGTCTCGGTCACCAACGGTTCTAACTCAGAAATTTGCGCACGCTGCTCGAGCTCTAGACGCTCTTTGGTTAACAACTCGTCCTTCGGTGCTATCCAAAGAACGTTGCCGTTCTTGCGCACATCTAAGCCTCTAGCCTGCATCACAATATCTAAAGCCTGATCCCAGGGCACATCTTTTAAACGCAAGGTCAGCTGGCCACTGACACTATCGCTAGCAACGACATTAAAACCCGTAAAATCAGCGATGACTTGCAATAAGGCTCTCACTTCAATATTTTGAAAATTCAGCGACAACTTATCTCCACGGTAGCCACGCCCCGCAGTAGACGATTTACCCTGTTCCGCTTTTATTGGACGCACCTCGACGACTAAGCGTTTATCGGTTTGCCACGCTAAATGCTCCCATTGACCCGTCGGCTCTATGACCATGCGCACTACGTCAGACTGTGCGCTGGTACTAACATTTTGTATCGGGGTTCCGAAATCTTTCACATCCAACCGACGTCGCAATACATCGGGCAAATTAGTTTTCATGAAATCAATCACCACGGTCTGACCCTGTCTGCGTACATCAACAGCCGATTGAGCTTTGGCGAGATCAATGATGACGCGCCCCGTTTCACCAGCACCACGGCGAAAATCAATATCAAGTATCGTATTTTTGTCACTGGCGAGATTACTTGATGCCTCTGTCGTTGATTTAGCCAATGAAGTCCCATCCGGCTCGGACAAAGTCACTACCAATTCTTGATTTTGAGCGCTCGTTGAAAAGATCAGCGGTCGTTTTAAAGCAAGCACCAGCCGTGTACGCCCCGCTACTTGAATAATATCTACGTGCCGTAAATCGCCACTATCCAACACCCGTCGCAGCTGACCTGTAGCATTCGCAGTATCTGCAAAATCGAATACAACGCGCGGAGGATTTTGCGTTGCGAAACTTAGCGGCGTAATAGTCGACACTTGTTTAAAACGGATATGTAGCTGTTGTTGCGCACCACTACGCGAAACATCAATTGCAGTAATCGCATTCAGATTTTGGTTAGCCTCTGGTTCCGATTCTTTATCAGCCGAGTGGACACGCCCAGCCATCACGATTAAGAAAACTACCATCACATATTTCAAGTTAAGCCACAGATTCACCATTTTCATTTGGCCTCCCGCATCGACAGCTGCACTCGTCGCTTTATCCAATTCCCATTCGCTTCTTGTATCGTTTCTTCGATTTCAATAGATCCGTCCATAATAGTGATCACCTCACCCAGATCTTGACCAAGGTGATTGCCTTTACGTAGTTGATACAAAATTTTTCCAACTTCTACTAATGCGACACTTTGACCCGGCCGACCCAGACTTCCGACCATTCGGAACTGATCCAGTGGATAGGATTCAAGAGGCTCACGCGACCGTTTTAAATCGGGACGAACACCGGCATGGTCTGAGATATCGAGCAGCATTGAAATTTTTGAGGCATCGAAAGGATCCACTCGCCCCGCCGGCTCATACACGGAGGGCGTCATCGCCAGTGGTGCTGGCAATGACAATGGACTAGTGTGCGCAGTGCGGCGTACCGTCGCCATCCATTCACTTAAACTTTCATCACTTGAGGATTCACATGCTGCAAGGCTGAGTAAGGAACACAAAACGATTGCACGCATTAATCTATCTAAAAAATCACTAAGAAAATTAGTAAGAAAATCGAAGTTTCTTCTTTTAAAGAAATTCTGTGCAAATCCATGATTCGCCTGTTCCCGAGTTCCAAAAAACCTTTTTCTCATTTAGTTTTTTTCTGACTTGTTAGCAGACGTTTCGCTTGCTCGTTCGCCTCTTCTTTATCAAGGTAGCGATAGGTGTGAACAACCGCCTCAAACGATAACGCTCCTTCTTTTTGTTGATTAAGTACTAGATGATCGATGGTGACCACACGCGGAAGATTGGCGATATCACTCACAAACCCAGCCAAGGAGTGATAGTTGCCGACTAACTTGATAGCAATAGGAAGCTCCGCATAATAGGGACGCAATCGCAGTTGCTCCGGCTTGAATAATTCAAACTGCAATCCACGGCCTGTGCCGGCTTGATTGATTTCAGAAAGCAGCGCATCCATCTCAGATTTGCCTGGCAGCTGCCTACCAATCACTTCCACCCTAGCTGATACGGTGGCTTTCTTTTGCCTTAAGGCTTCTAAATTTTGCGCTTGACCTACTGTGTGACGAAATAATTTGCGTAGCTCTTCTTCTTCAGCATGCGTGTGATCGAGCATTTCCCATTGATCTAA
>CANGFL010000041.1 GCA_947453015.1 Oxalobacteraceae bacterium
GTCTTTGCGAAATACCCGCCCGACTTACCGGATGACGACGCAACTGCAGCCATGCAGCAGAGGTTGATTGAAAAAACAGCCGCCGCAGGCTATCAAAACTATGAAATTTCCGCCTATGCGCGCGCAGGCCAACGCGCCAGGCACAACCTTAATTACTGGGAGTTTGGCGATTACTTAGGCATAGGCGCTGGCGCTCATTCCAAGATCTCATTCCCACATCGAATAATTCGACAAGCGCGCTACAAACAGCCGGAAAGCTATATGCAGCAAACCGCCAGTGGCCATGCCGTCTATGAAGAAGCTGAAATTAGCCGTGAAGAACTAGGTTTTGAGTTCATGATTAACGCGCTGAGACTGACAGACGGCTTTGAAGTCAGGCAGTTTAGCGAGCGCACTGGATTGACGCTGCAAACAGTTGAATCCGCGCTGGACAAGGCCGAAGCTAGGGGCTTGCTGTACCGAGATCACGTAAAAATCGCGCCTACTGAACTGGGCAGACGATTTTTAAACGACTTACAGCAGATCTTTCTGCCCGATTGAGTATAATGTGCACCTCCTTAGTACCAAGGAAGCGTGGCCGAGTGGTTTAAGGCACCGGTCTTGAAAACCGGCGAAGGTGTGAGCCTTCCGTGAGTTCGAATCTCACCGCTTCCGCCAACACCACTATCTTCAGGCCTTTTTACAGGTCTCTAGGCCTTCCGGAACGCGATCGGGGGTATCTGGAAGTTCAGAATTCTCATCACTGCTGGTAAAGTTTGCAAAACTGCAGTTTCGTCCAGCTTTTATCACGCATCCAAATTATGATCGACGCCAAGTACTGTCAGCTCATGGCTGAATATAACCAGTGGATGAACGAAAAATTATTTCGCGCCTGCGAATCGCTCCCTGAGGTGGCACTTCATCAAGACCGCGGAGCTTTTTTTAAATCGATTTACCTCACGCTTAATCACATTGCTTATTCAGACTTGGCTTTTCTGTCACGTTTTACGGGGCAGCCTGCTGAAGTTCCACCGCTGGGCGTTGATTTATTTGGCGGATTTAAAGTGTTAAGAAAAGAGCGCGAGCAACTTGATGCCAGGATCGTGCAATGGTCTATGACGCTAACACCTGAATGGCTGGCGCAATCACTTACCTACGTTAGCAAAGTCGACGGAGTGGAGAGAACGGCTCCGCAGTGGGTATTAGTTACCCACCTGTTTAATCATCAGGTACACCACCGAGGACAGATCACCACCTTGCTATCTCAGGAAAGTATAGACGTGGGCTCTACCGATCTACCTTTCATGCCGCAGTTCAGTTCCAGCCAACACTGACATTATTTGAGTCTGTTGCTTCTAATTCACTCGGTCATTGACAGCGATAGAATCGAGCCGTGGCTTAATTCACTCTGCCGATTTCGGTCGCATATCTTTTATCTTCAAATATAAAATCACCAAGGTAGTTGGTAATGTGATGATGTTTGCTGCAATTACTGGTAACGACTTAATTAAAAATCCATAGACCAACCATAGCGTGACGCCGATGGTGAAGATCATATACATCTTGAATGATATTCCAGATAAATCACGGGTTTTCCACGAATGCAAAGCTTGGGGTAGAAATGCGGTGGTAGTCAAAATAGCGGCAACGAAGCCTACAGTTTCTATAAGTTCTGAATTCATGAGGTCAGTGCGGGCAATGGGGACTTCAATAGGTCAGCAGGGCTGATGTTTATAGTTATTATGGCCTAGTCGCCTTGAAAGTGCGCCGCTTCTCTTTGAAAAAAGCTGGTCGACAGTAACTGTCCGACCAGCTTCAGAGATTATGAAAATTGACTACCGACGTTCTTGATTAGATTCGGTCTTTCCAGTAGAAGAGCCGCTGGCGCTTCCAGACGATATATTCGCCAGTGCCTGTTTTAGACTATCAGCACCGGCATTACTAAATTTACCGTTAATGATGTCAGCTGACGCGACGTTACGCGTTTGTTTGTAGTACGCGTTCGTCAGTCGTTGATTAAAGCGAATGTCATTGACGCCTATGGTTGCGACATTGCCGAATAGTCCTTTCGTTGCTGTCCATGCGGTGGCGTCGCCCGCACCGGTTGAACCTTCTGCTACTTTGGCCCAGTTGATTACGGTGAGTCCAGTATCAGCGCTTAAAGAAAAATTATTTTTATCAGTAAATCGCTGTACCGCTTTGTCATTGTTTAAAACAAAGGCTACCGACCCGGCCTGAGCACCTGCTTGCGCGCCTATGCTAATTCCACCGATGTTGTAGAAAACTGGGTTGGTCCAGTTACCACTGGCTTTTTTTACCAACAGCACACCAGCACCACCGTGCGCGCCAATACCTAACGCTGCGCGCCCGTAGGTTGGGACAATAAAAACACCCGATGCGTCTTGTAATAATTTACGCATGGTTGCATCAGATTCCAGCTGCCTAACAACCACTAAGGCATCATCAACATGCTTTGCAGAAGAAATTTCAGGGCTACGTTTGCCTTCAAGAGCGGGTGAGGGTGCGGCCTCGGAGGCTTCGTTTGATTGTGCGGCGGCGAGCTCCGTAAACAAGAGTGCACTTGTAAATCCTGTTATGAGAGATGCAGCAAAACATATTTTTACTAGAGGGTGTTTCAATTGTATTTCTCCTTTGAGGATGGTTCAGGTCAGCCCGAATGCCATAGCAAGTCACGCCAGTGCCTATGCTCGTGCCCAAAGAAGTCTTCGAATTTGCGTTCAATCAATGATTTAGGATGGTGGTCAGGATGAAATTCAAGTGAAGTGAAAATCAATGATAAAAATCTCGTCTGATGTCAGCTGGCGCAAATGAGAACTGGACAGGCAAATGGCAAAACTTATGCAACCAACAGACCGGAATAGACAAGAAATGTGGTGGAAGCTTAGCCCCGTAGATCCTGAAAAAGATACAAATCAAGGCTTGTCATCATCACAGGCGAATAAGCGACTTGAGCAATTCGGATCAAACCGGATTATTGATAGTCACAAAATAAAGGCATGGAAAAAATATCTTTTACACTTTCTGAATCCTTTAGTACTTATTTTGATTGTGGCTAGTATTTTGTCAGCTGCGGTTGGCGAATTAGCGAATTTTTTCATCATTCTTTGTATCGTTCTTATTAGTGTAACGCTCGATTTTGTGCAGGAATATCGTGCAAATGCAGCCGCTGAAAAACTCAAGCAATCGATGGCCTTGCATAGTTCAGTCATGCGCGATGGTCAGATTCACTCACTACTATCGACCGATATTGTGCCGGGTGATCTGGCGCTACTGAAAGCAGGTGATCTGGTTCCAGCAGATGGATTTGTTATTCAGGCACGCGATTGTTTTGTGAATCAATCGTCACTAACGGGTGAGTCCTACCCGGTAGAAAAACGCGTTGGCATGCCTGCGGGTATGGCTGGCGACATACAAGAAGCAACACACGTTGTTTTTATGGGGTCTTCGGTAGTAAGTGGTAGTGCCAGCATACATATTGTTAAAACGGGTGGCGACACGGTCATGGGTCAGATAGCTGAATCGATGACAGCTACTGAAGCGCCGACTTCATTTGAAGTAGGGGCGCGAAGTTTTAATATGATGATTATGCGACTAACCATGTGGATGGTTTTGTTTGTATTAATGGTGAACTTACTCTCGCACAAAAATTGGCTTGATTCATTTCTGTTTGCAATTGCCCTTGCCGTTGGTCTGACTCCCGAATTATTACCGATGGTGGTATCAGTCACCTTAGCCAGAGGTGCGCTACGCATGTCTAAGCAGGGCGTGATCGTGAAGCGTCAATCATCGATTCAAGACTTGGGATCTATGGATGTGCTGTGCACTGATAAGACTGGCACGTTAACTGAATCGCTAATTCGTATGGAAAGCCATGTTGATGCCTCGGGCGTGGAAAGTGCCGAAGTCTTGCGGCTGGCGTATTTGAATAGCTGGTTTGAAACCGGACTTCGCAATCCTTTGGATGAAGCGATTCTCAAAAATACGCCACTTGATGTCTCTGAATGGAAAAAAATTGATGAAATTCCCTTTGATTTCGAACGTCGACGAGTTTCTGTCTTAGTTGAAAATTCCGGGGAGAGGACGTTGGTTGTCAAAGGTGCGCCTGACGAAATTTTACGTTTTTGTACTCATCTGACCTCTGCTGATTCTGTACAACCGCTGCTTTTGAATGAAACGTCAGAACTGCAAGCACGCAAGGTATGCAGTGAGTTTGAAGATCAGGGATTTCGTGTTTTAGCGATTGCCTATCGTAAGGTAACGCCGGATCAATCGCACGCAGTAATAGACGATGAATCTGAGCTTGTCCTAGCTGGGTTTTGCGCATTCCTTGATCCACCCAAAAAAGAAGCTGGTGACACCTTGCGTGCATTGCAGCCAATGGGCGTGGAAGTCAAAGTACTTACGGGTGATAGCGAGCGAGTGACGCGGCATATCTATGCCCAATTTGGAATCCCGGTGACCGGTGTGCTGCTAGGTCACGAAATGGAGCAATTAGACGACTTTGCTTTGAAGGCCCGAATCCGAACAGTTAATTTGTTTTGTCGAGTGAGTCCCAGTCAGAAGAGTCGGATTATTCATACGCTCAGAGCTTCCGGACACGTGGTGGGTTATATGGGCGATGGTGTGAATGATGCGCCTTCATTGCACGCAGCGGATGTGGGTATATCAGTTGAGTCAGCAGTCGATGTGGCCAAAGCAGCTGCCGATATGATTCTGTCGCTAAAAGATTTGAGTGTTTTGCGCTATGCAATCATCGAGGGGCGACGAACATTTCACAACATTATGAAATACATCATGATGGGCACCAGCTCAAATTTTGGCAATATGTTCAGTATGGCAGGCGCTTCGATATTTCTGCCATTCTTGCCAATGCTCCCTTCGCAAATCTTGCTCAATAATATGCTGTATGACCTCTCAGAAATAGCGATACCGTTTGATACTGTGGAATTGAACGAAATGAGTGCGCCTGCCGTGTTGGATATGAAGCTCGTGCGAGACTTTATGTGGGCTATTGGGCCAGTCAGTTCACTGTTTGATTTCATTACTTTTGGAGTGCTACTGATTTTTTTTGAAGCGGATCAATCGTTGTTTCAAACGGGGTGGTTTGTAGAGTCGCTGTGTACTCAAGTACTGGTGATATTTGTGATTCGAACTCGAATCAATCCACTCAAGAGCCGGCCTCACCCATGGCTACTTGTCTCGGCAGTTGCTGTGCTCGCTGTAGCAATTGGGCTGCCGTATACGGTAATCGGTTCATATTTTGGATTTACACCTTTACCCGCAGCGTTTTTTGGCGTGCTAGTAGTGATGGTTGTGCTTTATTTATTGGCCGTTGAGTTTGTGAAACGCCGTTTCTTTCGCCGCCATTCAACAAATAATCAGCCCCAGTACCTGACTTAGGTAGTGGGGCTGATTTAGTGAGCACGACGTTTGTAGTAAACGCTGTTCACTTAGGAGGCGTTCGTCCCCCCGTTATTCTTATTAGCCGGTATACGCTCTTAATAGATATCCAACCAACTCGCGATTCATCAGATTACCCTGAGCCACCATGGCAGCAGCCGAGGACTGACGAATTTGTGCCGCTGCCAAGTTAGTGGCTTCTTTTGCCAAATCGGCACTCATGATGTTGTCGTATTGTTTCTGATTGTTCTGGATATTCTGATTATTCAGGTCACTGCTGAAGCTCAATGAGTCTTCATACGCGCCAATGGTGGTCATGTAACTGGTCGCGGTCGTGAGAGCTGTATCCAGCGTAGTAATGCCGGTTGATGCAGTCGTCGTTGATGTACTCAGATCAATGGCCGCAATGCCCAAACCGGTTGAACTCATATCCGAGAAGGTCATCGTTTTGGTTTGACTGGCATCGATACCTGTTTGGACATCGACTGAGGTCGTTGTGCCATCCATGACGGACGAGCCATTATATTTTGTGCGACCCACGATATTGGTGAGGTCAGTCAAATAACTCGAGAACGTCGTTTGGTACGTGGCACGGGTCGTTGAATTGTTTTCACCGGCGGCTGTGACTGCGAGCTCGCGCATTTTTGTCAATATTTCCGATACCTGACCCATTGAGCTATCAACGGACTGAACCAAGGTAACGCCTTGATTGATGTTGTCGATCGCCTTGCTGTACGACCCGATATACGCCTTCAGTTTTACTGACCGCGCATAACCGGCGGGATCGTCTTGGGCGGAATTAATTTGTTGCGATGTGCTGATGCGCTGTTGGGCTTTTCCAGCTTCTGTGTTCGCTTTGCTAAGTGCTGAGGCTGCGATATACGAGCTAGAGAAATCTGTATTGACCATAAGTCTGCTCCGAAAATATCTAGTGCGAGGGTTTCGCCTTTGAAGTTGAACGGAGCATAAATCGAAAAAACACGAGTTTGAAAAACTTTAGGCTTTTTTGCATCTTTTGCTTTTATTTGCACAGTTTGCAGTTGTTATTGCTAAAGTTTTTCAATCTCGTGTTTTAGCGACTTTTCTTTTGCGTTCTTTACATCAGAAAACAGCAAGTTAATGTGCTTAATTACGATTGCGAAGGTAACCTTGCATTCTGGTCCTTATTCCGATTATTGAATTTGTTAATGGGTGCTATAAGCCAGAACCGAGTTCGAAGTAATCATGAAGCAGGTACGGTATTTGCTGAATGCTTTGTTGTTGGCTGATTTACGTCGCAATGCCAACCAATGGTCGGCTGGCTTTTGAGCATGGGGATTGATCTGTTGTGCAATGGTGCTTAACGACAGCTCAGCAATTTGAAAAATAATGTTTAAAACGATTATTGGATTTTAGATGGCAGTATTTCCGTCCAGTTACGATAGCTCTCAGATAGCGGCGTTGCCGACAACGTATTTCCCTGCGTTGTCGACTGCGCAACTGTCTGCGATTACGACCGCGGAAATGACGTATCTGACGACCGGTCAGCTTGAAGGTCTGTCCACGACTCAGTGGGGGTTATTAAGCACTGATCAAGTGGTTGCATTGACCACAACTCAGGTCGCTGGCATTGCATCCGATGATTTACAGGGATTGACCTCTGCACAAATATCCTTGGGTATTGGTTCGGATATTTCATATTTTGGTACTACCCAAGTTAGTTTATTGACTACAGCGCAAGTCGCTGGTTTGAGCACACTCCAAGCAACAAGCCTGGGTACTGCCCAAATTGCTGCCATCACTTCGACGGATGCGGCGGTATTAGCTACGGATGTTTTGTCTACGTTGTCCAGCGCCCAGATTGGAACATTTAGCACAGCGGCTATTGCATCATTAACAACTGCGCAAGTTGTTTCAGGGCTAGGTACTGACCTGGTTGGTTTTACCACGGCTCAAATTGTCAGCCTGACGACAGCCCAAGTTTCTTCTCTGGCAACAGATCAAATATCAGTATTAACTACTAAACAACTTTTTGCCTTTGAATCTCAAGATGCTCAGGCTTTGACGACTGCCGATGTGCAGGCTTTGACGAGTGTTCAGGTCGCAGGATTTAGTACCGCTTCGATTGCAGCGCTAACCACATCGCAACTGGTTTACGGATTCGGAACCGACATTTCTGGTTTGGGTACCGCGCAAATCGCGGCGCTATCAACCGTTCAGTTTGTCGCACTTACTACTGATCAGCTTGCAGCCAGTACAGGTGCTGGTTTCGGTACGGAACAAATTGTCGCGCTCACCACCGCTCAGGCCGGTGCGCTCACATCGTATCAAGCCTCTGTACTTACAACGGCTCAAGTCGCTGCATTTGAGTCGGCCGATGCACAAGCATTGAGTACTCAGGCAGTGCTTACGCTGACGACGGCACAACTTTCTTCGTTGAGCACGGCCTCAATCTCAGCCTTAACCACCGCTCAATTGGTATACGGTGTTTCATCGGATATTCAAGGTTTAGGTACGAGTCAGATTGTTGCTCTAACGACTGAGCAAGCAGGTGTTATCAGTTCTCTTCAGGCTAGCGTGCTTGGAACCGCGCAGATCTCTGCGTTAGAAAGTGTAGACGCACAAGCGCTAAGTACCTTAGCTGTTCTTACGCTAAGTACAGCCCAATTGGCTGCCTTTAGTACTGCAGCAGTCTCGGCGTTGACGACAGCGCAGATTTATTTTGGTGTCAGTAGTGACCTGTTTGGTTTCGGCACTAACCAGTTAGCAGCACTAACAACTAAGCAAACCGCCGTATTCACTAGTCAGCAACTCGATGGATTAGTGACTGCACAATTGAGCGCACTCAGTGCCAGTCAGTTAGAAGTTATTTCTGCTACCGCGATTGTAGGAATAGGCTCGGATATTGTTGGCTTGGGCACTGCCCAGATCGCTGGTTTGGTCGAGACGCAGATGGCGGTGTTGACGTCATCGCAGGCGTCGTTGTTAAGTACCGCACAAGTAGCGGCAATTGAAGCCCTCGATTTACAAAGCATTTCAACGCAATTCATTAGTACGCTCACCACAGCTCAACTTTCGGCGCTCAGCACATCAGCCATTTCAGGATTGACGGCTTCACAGCTGGCCTCAGGAATCAGTACCAATATCAGTAGTTTGACTACGGCACAAGTTGTTGGATTAAGTGCATTGCAGGTATCTGCGCTGACTACGACGCAGACGGCTTTACTCACTACAGCGCAAATTTTTGCACTGGAAGCAGCAGATGCTTCTAGTCTCACCACGCAAGCTGTGTTGGCGATGAGTGCCACGCAATTAGCGTCATTTAGCACCGCATCAATAGCGGCATTAACGACTGCTCAAGTTGTCAGTGGGATGAGTAGCGACTTGTCAGGATTAAGTACCGCCCAACTGAGTGCTTTGAGTACGGCTTCGGTCTTTGCTTTATCGACCGATCAGGTTGCAACTAGCATAGGTTCTGGCATTGTCGGTCTTGGCTCGGCACAGA